>JAOUEE010000495.1 GCA_029858875.1 Acidimicrobiia bacterium | reverse complement strand
CGGCGCGTCCGACCGGCCCGGCCGCGGTGCCCACGGATGCGTTGGCCCGGTATCCCCGGCCCCAGGGCCGCCCCGACCTCGACCAGTCCAAGGGCTGGATCCGGCGGCTGTGGCCGGTGCTGGCCCCGCTGAAGTGGGGAATGGTGGCGTCGATCGGGGCCACCACGCTGTCCATGGTGATCCGCACCGTCATCCCCGCCGTGCTGATGGTGGCCATCGACCGGGCCCTCGACGAGCAGACCGATCCGCTGGCCCCCTATGCCATCGCCCTGCTGGCACTGACCCTGGTGGCCTTCGGCGCCGGCTACATCGCCCGCACCAACATGTTCCGGGTGGCCTTCCGGGTGGAGACCGCCCTGCGCTTCGCCGTGTTCGAACACCTCACCCGCCTGCAGGCCACCTTCTACGACATCAACGAGACCGGGCAGCTGCTGGCCCGGGCCAACGGCGACATCCGGGCCGTGCAGATGTTCCTCAACTTCGGGCCCTTCATGTTCCTGTCACTGGCCACACTCGTGCTGGCCCTCGGGTTCATGCTGGCCGTCAGTGTGCCCCTCACCCTCGTCACGATCATCCCCGTACCCGTCGTGGCGTTCATCGGGCTGCGCAGCCGTCACCCCCAGCTGCCGGCTTGGTGGCTGGTGATGGCCCGCCAGGCCGATGTGGCCACCGTCGTGGAGGAGAACATCGCCGGGGTGCGGGTGGTGCGCAACTTCGCCGGCGAGCGGCACGAGATCGCTCGGCTGGCCGGCCGGGCCGACCAGCTGCGCTGGGCCCAGGTGAAGGGGGCCGATGTGTCGGCCCGCTACATCCCGGCCCTCGAGCACCTGCCCCGGCTCAGCCTGGTGGCGGTGCTGCTCTACGGCGGTCTGCTGGCCGAGTCGGGCGACATCGGCATCGGCGCCCTGGTCGCCTTCAGCTCCTACGTGGTGATGCTGCAGGTTCCCTTCCGCTTCATCGGCCATCTCATCCAGATGGCCCAACGGGCCCGAGCCTCGGCCTTGCGGGTGTACGAGATCTTCGACGAGCCCATCACCATCCGCGAGGTCGAGCACCCCGTCGACATCTCGGGCGGACCGGGCGAGGTGGTGTTCGACTCGGTGCGGTTCGGCTACGGCGACGACGCCGACGTGCTGACCGACTTCTCGCTACGGGTGGCACCCGGCGAGACGGTGGCGCTGGTGGGCGAGACCGCCTCGGGAAAATCCACCGTGGCCCGGCTGCTGCCCCGCTTCTACGACGTACGGGCCGGCAGCATCACCATCGACGGTGTCGACATCACCCAGGCCCGCTTCGACAGCCTGCGGCGCACCGTCGGCGTGGCCCTGGACGATCCGTTCCTGTTCTCGATGAGCATCCGCGACAACATCGCCTTCGGCGACCCCACCGCATCGGACGAGAGGGTGCGCCAGGCGGCCACCGCGGCCCAGGCCCTGGCGTTCATCGAGGAGCTGGACCACGGCTTCGACGAGGTGATCGGCGAACGGGGCTACACCCTGTCGGGCGGGCAACGTCAGCGCATCGCCCTGGCTCGGGCGCTGCTGTACGACCCGTCGGTGCTGGTGCTCGACGATGCCACCAGTGCCATCGACGTACGGGTGGAGGAGCGCATCCACGACGCACTGCGGGCCGCCACCGTCGACCGAACCGTGATACTCATCGCCCACCGGCCGGCCACCATCGCCCTGGCCGACCGGGTGGTGCTACTCGATCACGGCACCACCGTGGCCACCGGCACCCACGAGCACCTGCTGGCCACCGAGCCTCGCTACCGGATGCTGCTGGAGCACCTGGAGGAAGACGGCCCCGATGCCGAGGTGTCGCCATGAGCATGGCCGGCTGGGGCGGGCAGGCACCGCTGGGGTTCAGCGGCACGCCGCCCGAGGTGCAGGCCAAGGTGGAGGCCTACATGGCCGAGGGCCCGCCCGACGTGGCCGTCGACGTCCCGGCCTTCAGCCAGAGCGAGTACGACCGGCGCCCGTTCACCATGCGCCGGTTCCTGCGCCCCCATCGCCTGGCGCTGTTCGGCGTGTTCGTGCTGCTGGCGGCCGAAGCGGTGATGGCCCAGGCCGGGCCGGTGCTGTTGCAGATCGCCATCGACGATGGTGTGCAGGCCGGCGACCGCGGCGTGGTGGTGCGCATGGGCGTCATCTTCGCCACGCTGGTGCCGTTGGCCATCGGTCTCGGCGTGGTCCGCACCATGGCTGCGGGTCGGGTCGGGGCCCGCATCATGGCCGACCTGCGGGTGAAGGTGTTCAGCCACTTCCAGCGGCTGAGCATCGACTTCTACACCAACGAACGAGCCGGGGTG
>JAOUEE010000371.1 GCA_029858875.1 Acidimicrobiia bacterium | reverse complement strand
CACCGGCCACGCCGCGTCGTTCCTGGTCGACAGCTACGGCACGTTCGGGCAGGTCACCTGGATCCAGGGCTTCGAAGATGTGGACGAGCTCGATGCGGCACAGGACACCACCAGTGCCGATGAGGAGTACCTCAATCGGGTGACCAAGGCGGGCGATCTGTTCGTCGAGAGCTCCGGTCATCAGGCACTGGCCACCAGGATCGTCTGATCCTCATCGCGGGCGGCCGGCTGCGCCGGCGGCCGCATGATCGAGCGTCGGCGGGTTGGATGGCGCGGCCCGTCGGCGGTGCCTAGGCCGTGTCGGGATCGTCGGTGCGGGCTGCGGCCAGACGGGCGCTGATGGCGCTCAACCACGGCTCCCGGTCCTGGCCGAAGGCCGACCGGATCATGGTGAGGTTGGCCAGCGTGGTGTCGTACATCCAGTCTCGGGCGTCGGTCTGGGTGGCCTTCACCGCCGCCCGGGTGGCCGTGGCCTCGTCGCCTCGGACCGCAGCCAACTCCAGCACGGTGGCCAGGTCCCAGTAGTCGCTGGAACCCAGTCCCCCTCGCCGACTGACGGCGAAGGCGGCGATGGTGGCCAGCTCGAGCGCCTCGGCCAGCGCGTCGGGCGTTCCCTTCTGCACCAGCAGGGTGACGGCGTTCACTCCGGGATAGTGATCGCGGGGATCGGCTTCGAACCCGGCGCGGTACGTGTCGATGGCGTCATCGAGGTGCAGCTCGGCTGCCGGCTCATCGCCGTCGTCGAGTGCGGCTCGGTACAGGTCCTTGTGCACGCGCCCGAGCAGACCGTTGACCTCGGGCGAGGGTCCGTACCGGTCGATCACGGCCTGGAGCACTCGCCGGGCACCCGCCCGATCGCCGCGGCGGTTGAGGGCGAAGCCCAGCGCCTCCTGGATGGTCTTCGCCACCTGCAGGCCCCGGGGGAGCCCCTCCACGCAGCGGATCATGTCGTCGAACGCCTCGAGGTCGCGGTAGGTGAACAACACGTCGACCAGCAGCTCGCTCTCGGCGCCACCGGCCACAACGGCCTCTTCGATGCGCCGCACCTCGTCGATGGCCGCCGCCTTGCCCGGTGCCGCGGCCAGCTCGCGCAGCCGGTCGTGCAGCGCGGCCACCTTTCGCACGCGATCGCGGAAGGCCTCGGTGGAGTCGTGAGGCAACCGCACACCTGGATAGTCCTGGATGAGTTGGAACAACGGGCTGTCGGTCTCGCTGGCGGCCATGGCCGAGGCCACCGCGAGCCGCACCGACTCCCGGAGTGACTGGGCGCCTCCCTCCGTCAGCCGGCCCTCCTCGAGCTCGTAGGGGATGGCGCGCAGCGGTGCCACGTCGAAGGGCAGTTGGGCGACGTTGGCGAAGATCATCACCGTGGCGTGCGGTCGGGCCGCGTGGCGTACCCCCAGTTCGTAGAAGACGTTGGGGTTCAGCAGGGTGAGGTCGGCCACCACGATCTCGGCCAGCAGCAGCCGCTCGTACATCGGGGTGTGGATGAAACCACCGGTCCGCTCGTCGTCGGCCCGGACCACCTCGAGGCCCAGCTCGGTGAGCGGCGGCTTGATCCCACGCGCGTAGATGTCGTCGAAGTCGATCTCCATGGCCGAGCAGGGATCGTGCTTCACGCCGAAGGGCATGGCCACGAAGACCAGTGGCCGAACCGACTCGACATCGCTCACGGTCGCTGCACTCCGGGGGCCACGACCGCACCGTACCGTTCACCGGCCGGGCCGTCGCCGCTGAAGTTCCGCGCCGCAGGCCGTCACCGGGCAGAATCGAAAGCGGTGCGTGGGCCGGGGCCGTCCTGGCCGGACCTGAGGAGGACCCAGATGCTCTGGCGGTTGCCTTTCGGGCGGGGGTCAGAACCGTGGCCACTCGTCGCTGCGGATGTCCGCGAGCGGTTCCCGCTGCTCGGTCCCAGACTGGATGCTCTCGAGGAGCTACAGGTGGAGCGGCTCTTCCACGAGAGGGATCGTCAGGCGCTGTCCGCCCAGAGGAGGTACCGGCGGTTCCAACTCCTGGTCATCTTCGGCTCGGCCCTGACCAGCTTCTTCGGGGCCCTGCAGCTGGTGACCGACGACCCCCGATTCGCCGGGATCGCCATTGCGGTGGCCGGCTTCGGCACCTCGACGATGGCGCGGGTGCAGCGCACCAGCGGCCCGCTCACCGAGTACGTGCAGGGTCGGTCTCAGGCCGAGAAGCTCCGGTCGCTGTTCTTCCGATACCTGTGCGCCGCCGATCGTGGCGACCCACGAAGCCTCGAGGCCGACATCGCGACCATCTCGTACCCGATCGACCGTGGTCGGGTCCGATGACCACCCACGCTGAGCTCGAGTCGGTGCTGGCCCTCTACGACGAGGCCAGGGTGGGTGATCAGGTCGCCTACTACGAGCAACGCATCGTCGAGTACGAGCGCAGCGCCGGACAGACGTCGATCGTCACCGAGGTGCTGCTTCTGGGCGCCGCGTTCTGCGGGGTGTTGGGTGCGGTGCTGAGCGAGCGGTCCTTCGGCATCGCGGCCGCCGGCCTGGCTGCGGTCGCCGCGGCCATCAACGCCTGGGCCGACACCGTGGGGTTCGCGACCAATGCCGAGTTGTTCCGCGCCGCCCGCAACGGCCTCATCCGGACCCGACCGACGCGTCCGACGGCGACCGAGTCCACCGTCGAGGCGGTCGATGACTACATCGACCGGGTGGAGGGCATCCTGCTCGGCGAGGTGGGCGCCTGGGGTGACACGTGGCAGACCGGAGGGCATCCGCCGGTCGGCCGGGGCGGCGGCTGAACCGCCGACCGCGCCGGCTCGCGATCGGTGCGGACGGGAACCGGCGAGTGGTGCGACCCGGTCACCTTCCGCTCCGATTCGCGACGCTCACCGGCCGCTCGGGCCACACCTTCCGCTCCGATTCGCGACGCTCACCGGCCGCTCGGGCCACACCTTCCGCTCCGATTCGCGACGCTCACCGGCCGCTCGGGCCGGGTCCGCCCTGGGCGGTGGGCTCCCAGTAGTTGCAGAACAGAAAGGGGGCCGCGCCGGCCAGCCGTTGTTCGATGATCTCGAGGGCGGCGGGGTCGGGGAACTCGCGGCACAGCCGGCGAGCATGGAGGAGGTTGTGGCCCACCTGCGCGGCGGGAACGTCGAGGGCCCCCTCCAGTCCGATCGATTCCCACACTCGCAGGGCCTCGTCGCGATCACCCTGCTCGAGGAAGAGCACGGCGCGCATCGGCGCCGACCGGCGCAGCAGATCGACATCGAGGTTCTGGGCGGCCAGTTCGTGGATGGTGTCGTATCGTCCGCGCCGTCGTAGCACCTCGCACTGCTGTCCGCTGGTGGGGATGAGTGCATCGGGCTGCCCGGTGTCGAGACCGAGCTGGTAGCCCCGGTCGATGATGGCTTGGGCCTCGGCCAGCTCACCCGTTTGGATGGCCAGCGCGCCCCGCAGCACCGCGGCGTACCACTCGAGAATGGGCTCACGGGTGGCGGCAGCGATGGCCTCGGCCTCGGCGACCATTCGTTCGACCTCGTGCCACTCTCCCGCCTCACCGGCGGCGACCACCCGGTGCGCGATCACCCAGAACCGGGCACGAGAGCTTCCGTCAGCGGCCAGCTCGAGCAGCTCGTCGGTCTCGGCCAGTCGC
>JAOUEE010000370.1 GCA_029858875.1 Acidimicrobiia bacterium | reverse complement strand
CCACCACCGCCGCTCCCACCACCACCGCGGCCCCCACCACCACCGCCGCTCCCACCACCACCGTCGCGGCAACGTGGATCACGACCTTCACCGACACCAGCTACAAGTACTGGAGCAACGGCTGCGGGTGCTACCGGTACGCGGCGCGCTGGCAGACCCACATCGAGGACTCCAGCGGAACCGATCTGTCCAACGGTTGGGTGAGGTTCCGGATCCAGGCCGACAACGGCACCGACTTCACCACCGGCTGGTACCAGTTCAACGGGTCGGGCAACATCACCCTGACCTGGAGCAACCGGCGTTCGTATCACTTCCCGGTGACGATCTCGATCGTGGAGTTGGAGGAGTCGAACTTCACGCCGATCACCTCCAGCCCCAGCAGTGTGGTACTCGGCCTGCCCGCCTGATCCCGTCGCCGATACCCTGAGCGGCCATGAACCGCACGCTCGTCATCTGCAAACCCGATTCGGTCGAACGGGGCCTGGTCGGTGAGATCCTGGGTCGCTTCGAGGCGAAGGGGCTGGCGATAGCCGCCGCCGAACTTCGCACCCTCGACGCCGACCTGCTGGCCCGCCACTACCAAGAGCACGTGGGCAAGCCCTTCTACGACGACCTCGTGCGATTCATGGGTCGCTCTCCAGCGCTGGTCGCGGTGATCGAGGGCCCCGAAGACACCTACGCCATCGTGCGGACACTGATGGGGGCGACCAATCCAGCCGAGGCGGCACCCGGCACCATTCGTGGGGATCTTGGCACGATCATGACCGAGAACCTGGTGCACGGCTCCGACAGCAACGACTCGGCCGCGCGCGAGATCAAGATATTCTTCCCGGGGCTCTAGCTCGACCCGTCGTCGGCCGTGTCCGCCAGCAGGTGTCCGCGGGCCTCACCCACGGTGTAGAAGCTGCCGGTGACGGCCACCAGATCGTCGTCTCCGGCCAAGGCCAGGGCTCGGTCAACGGCATCGGTCACCGACGCGATCTCCTCGACCCGACAACCCAACGCCCGGGCGGCCGCCGCCACATCGGCCACGTCCTGGGCACGGGGCGAATCCGGCGCGCAGATGAGGACCAACTCGGCGAGCGGGGCCTCCAGCGCGCTCAGCAGCTCGCGGGCATCGCGCCCGCCGAGCATGCCCACGACCAGATAACGGTCGGCGGCGGCGCCGAACTCGTCACGCAGCGTGCGGGCCAGCGCCTTGGCGCTATCGGGGTTGTGGGCCCCGTCGAGCACCACCAACGGCTCTCGTCCCGCCACCTCGCTCCGACCCGGCAGCGCCACCTCGGCCAGGCCCTCGTTGATGATGTCGTCACCCACGTGCCGGTCGAAGAAGGCCTCGACCACGGTGATGGCCAGGGCCACGTTGTCGGCCTGGTGGCGACCGTGCAGCGGCAGGTAGATGTCCTCGTGGCGCCCCCACGGGGTGGCGATGTCGACCAGACGGCCCCCGACCGCCATCGTGTTGGAGGTCACCTCGATCTGGTGTCCGAGGCGCAGCACCCGCCCCGGTTGCTCGGCCTCGAACACCGGCACCAGGTCGTCGTCGATGGCACCCAGCACGAGCGTGGCGCCCGGTTTCACGATGCCCGCTTTCTCGCCGGCCACGTGGAACCGCCAGCCCTCGGCGCCGTCGGTGTGGTCCTTGCCGATGCCGGTGACAACAGCTATGCGCCCCTCGACCACGTTGGTGGCGTCGAAGCGGCCCAACAACCCCACCTCGATCACGCCGACGTCGACCGCCTCGTCGGCGAACCATCGGAAGGCGGCGGCGGTGAGCAGCTCGAAGTAACTGGGTGTGCCCGAGATCAGCGGGACGAATCGCGACACCGTCTCGATGGCCGCCGCGAACTCTTCCTCGCTGATGGCCACACCGTTGCGGGCGATCCGCTCGGTGATGGAGGAGACGTGCGGGCTGGTGTAGGAACCCGCCGACACACCGACCGAGGCGAACAGCTGCGACGCCAGCGCCACCGTGGTGCCCTTGCCCTTCGTGCCGGTGACGTGCACCACGGGATAGTCGCGGTGGGGGCTGCCCATGGCGTCGAGCAGCTCCTCCATCACGTGCAGCGAGAGGCCCTGGTAGGCGCCGGCGACCGCCTCGCGGTTGATGTGCCGATCGAGGTAGGTGAGAGCGTCGGAGAACTTCATGACCGCGACCGCACCGTCAGCGGTGTTGCCATCGCCCGTGATGCGATGTTCAGGACGCAGCTCGACTGGGGCGCTCTTCGCCGTCGACCTCATCGCGCGCCACGAGGGTGGGTTCCACCTTCTCGGTCACCACCGCCTCGTTTATGACGCACTTGGCGATGTCGTCGCGGCTGGGCAGGTCGTACATGACCTCGAGCAGGACCTCCTCGAGGATGGCCCGCAATCCGCGGGCGCCTGTGGCCCGCTTCAGTGCCTGGTCGGCCACGGCGCCGAGGGCATCGTCGGTGAACTCGAGCTCGACGTCCTCGAACTCGAAGAACTTCTGATACTGCTTCGTCAAGGCGTTGCGGGGCTCGGTGAGGATCTGCACCAGCGACTCGCGCTCGAGGCTGGAGACGGCGCCGATCACCGGCAGGCGGCCGATGAACTCGGGGATCAGCCCGAACTTCATCAGGTCCTCGGGCAGGATCTCGGCGAAGAGGGCGCCCAGGTCCTTCTCTTCGGGGCGACGGATGTCGGCCCCGAAGCCCACACCCTTGGCCCCGATGCGGTTCTCGACGATGGACTCGACCCCGGCGAAGGCCCCACCACAGATGAACAAGATGTTGGTGGTGTCGATCTGGATGAACTCCTGGTGGGGGTGCTTGCGTCCCCCCTGCGGCGGCACCGCGGCCGTGGTGCCCTCGAGGATCTTGAGCAGTGCCTGTTGCACCCCTTCGCCCGACACGTCTCGGGTGATGGACGGGTTCTCGCTCTTGCGGGCGATCTTGTCGATCTCGTCGATGTAGATGATGCCCGTCTCGGCCTTCTTGACGTCGTAGTCAGCGGCCTGGATGAGTTTGAGGAGGATGTTCTCGACATCCTCGCCCACGTAGCCGGCTTCGGTCAGCGCAGTGGCGTCGGCGATGGCGAAGGGCACGTTGAGCATCCGGGCCAGGGTCTGGGCCAGCAGGGTCTTGCCGCATCCGGTCGGCCCGATCAACAAGATGTTGGACTTGGCCAGCTCGACCTCGGTGTCCATCGGCCCGTGCTGGACCCGCTTGTAGTGGTTGTACACCGCGACCGAGAGGATCTTCTTGGCCGGCTGCTGGCCGACGATGTACTCGTCGAGGAAGGAGTGGATCTCCTGGGGGGTGGGCAGCTCCCCCAGCTGGAGATCGCCCGTGTCGGCCAACTCCTCCTCGATGATCTCGTTGCAGAGATCGATGCACTCGTCGCAGATGTAGACACCGGGCCCGGCGATCAGCTTCTTGACCTGTTTCTGCGACTTGCCGCAGAACGAGCATTTGAGGAGCTCGCCGCCCTCTCCGAACTTGGCCACTGGTCTTCCCCCCGTTTGCTCTACTCGACGGCCTTGATGGGGCCGCTGTGGTCGACGAGACCGCGCGTTTCGATGACCTCGTCGATGATGCCGTACTCCTTGGCCTCGGCGGCGGTCATCACGAAGTCGCGGTCGGTGTCGGTGGCGATGCGCTCGACCGTC
>JAOUEE010000369.1 GCA_029858875.1 Acidimicrobiia bacterium | reverse complement strand
AGCAGCGCGCAGGCCAACGCGGGCACCACGAACAGGACGAAGTTGCTGGCGTTCACGGTGGTGATGGGCGCGGCCAGGATGCCCACGATGCCCGCCACGACCGACGCCAGCATCCAGTTGCCCGCGGCCAGGCGGGACGGCGAGAAGCCCAGCAGGATTGCCCCCTTCTCCTCGGTGGCTGCCGCCCGCGTCGCCAGACCGAAGGTGGTGAACCGGTACAGCGACCACAGCACCACCGTGAGGCCGATGACCACCGCGGCCAACCACAGCCGATCCCGTGCGATCACCACCCCGAGGATCTCCGTCCGCTCACCGGGCAGCACCACGTCCACGATCCGGTTGGTGTCGAAGCGGAGCTCGGCGATGGCCCGGATGACCAGCATCAACCCGACGGCGGCCACCACCTTGGCCAGCATGGGTGCCCGCCGCAGGGGGTTGAAGACGAGGAGATGCACCAGATAGCCCAGGCCCACCGCGGTGAGGAGCGCCAACCCGAACGCCGGCCAGAACGACAGACCGGCCCCCGCGCCCAGTCCGATGCGGGCGGGCAGTCCGATGAACGGCAGCACGTAGTCGCCGCTGTCTCGCAGTTCGTCGTAGACGAATGCGATGTACATGGCCATGGCACCGTGGGCGAAGTTGATGACGCCCGAGCCCTGGTAGGCCAGCACGATCCCCAGCGACAGGCCGGCGTAGACCGCGCCGGTGCCGAGGCCGAGGAGGAGGAACTGGAAGTACTGGTCCACGAAAGCGGCGACCGGTCGCCGCGGTCAGCCGGCGGCGATGGTGGCCAGGCCGTTCACCGGCTCGCCCAACGTGACCGACAGATCTTCCTGGAGCTGCGGGAAGAAGTTGTCGGCTCCGCACACGGCCGGGTACTCGGGCAGGGCGGGACAGGTGTAGTCGGGAGCACCCCAGCTGGGTCGCGGCGTGCCGTCGTCCATGGTGGCGAAGATCGTCTCGGCGTCGAGGTTCTCGAAGCCGATCTCCTCGAACAGCCCCTCGATGTTGAACATGGTCTGCGCGCCGACGTTGGCGAAGGCGCCACGGGCGATGTCGGGGGCGAACTGGTCGAAGGCCGCTTCCCGCTCGGCCGACTCGGCTCGCTTGTCCTCGGGTGCATCGGTGGCGCGCACCTGGTAACCGGTGGTGTGGAAGTAGCTGCCGACGGCCAGGTCGCCGACGGCGCCGATCACCTCGTCGTCGTTGCAGGTGCCGGTGTGGACGACGGTGTCCTTGGGGATGCCCAGTAGGTCGACGGCCTGGATGACGGGTCCGCAGGTGTCCTTGCTGCCGAGCATCATGATGGCGTCGGCGCCCTGTGCTTCGGTGACCGGCGCGGTGGCGTCGCCCCCTTCTGTCGGCAGGATGATGACCTCCATCTCGGTGCCGGTCAGCGCGAAGACCTGCTCGATGGGCGCCAGCGCGGCGGCGCCGGCGGGCCCGTCCTGTTGCAGGATGGCCACGCTCTTCGCGCCGAGGTCGTTGGCCACGAAGTCGGCCATGGCCGAGAACACCGAGAGGCTGCCGCCGTAGAAGTACCGGGCCGTGGGCGCCTCGAAGTCACCGGGGAACAGCGGGGTGCCGCCCACGACGGGGATGTCGCCGAAGGTGCCGTACATGTCGAAGCCCGAGGTGAAGATGTTGACGCCGAGGGTGATGGCGTGGATCCCCTCGGTGCTGGCCAGTTCCTGGGCGCAGCTCTGGGTCTCTTCGGCGGAGGCGTTGACACAGCTCTCGATCACCACGGGGTGGCCGTCGATGCCGCCCCGCTCGGCATTGATGTACTCGGCGATGGCCTCGACCGACTCACGAGCCTCGGGGAAGCTCAGTCCGGGCACGTTCTCCTGGTTGAGCAGGCCGATGACGACCGGGTCGAGTGACTCGTCGGCGGCGCCGGTGTTGGCATCGTCGGGGGCAGCGGTGGTGGTGGCGTCGGCCACCTCGTCCTCGCCGGTTCCGGTGTCGGTGGGGGTGCCGGTGGATGCGGGAGACCCGGAAGCGGTCGTCGTGGTGTCGCTTCCGCCGCCGTCGCTGTCATCGGACGAGCCGCACCCGGCGGCGATCAGCCCAAGCGTCAAC
The DNA here is from genome assembly GCA_029858875.1 of Acidimicrobiia bacterium. GTDB lineage: Bacteria > Actinomycetota > Acidimicrobiia > Acidimicrobiales > SHLQ01 > JAOUEE01. Next base: position 1,552 of record JAOUEE010000369.1, on the reverse strand, counting down.
AGGACAGCCGACAGGCCACCCCACGATCGTCGCGTCATCATCCATTCCCCCTCGGTGATGGCATCGGAGCTGCCGTCGGCTGCACAGTCAACCAACAACTGACCGGTCGATCAATTACCGGCTCCGGTCCAGTACGGCTCGCGCAGGGTGCGCTTGTTGACCTTGCCCATGGTGTTGCGGCCGATGTCCTCGACCACGTCGATGCTGCGGGGACACTTGTAGTGGCTGAGCCGGCCGCGGCAGAACTCGATCACCTCATCGGGCGTGGGCGGGGCCGCGGGATCGGCCGCGATGACCAGGGCCTTGAGCTCTTCCCCCATCTCGGGATGGGGCACGCCGATGCAGGCCACATCGGCGATGTCCGGGTGTTCGATCAGCACCTGCTCGGCCTCGGCCGGGTAGATGTTGACGCCGCCCGACACGATCATGTCGCTGAACCGATCGGTGATGTAGACGTAGCCGTCGTCGTCCACGTAGCCGATCTCGCCCAAGGTGAACACGCCGGGCGCGATGTGGGCTGCGGCCGTCTTGTCGGGGTCGTTCGGGTAGACGATGCCTCGTCCCGTGGTGTCGCGGAAGTACAGCCGGCCTTCGGTGTTGGGCGGCTGCTCGGTCTCGTCGTCGTCGACGATCAGTGCCTCGAACGGCGGGATGGGCCGACCCACCGAGCCGGGATGGGCCAACCATTCCTCGCTGCTGATCATGCACGTGGTGCCCACCTCGCTGGCCCCGTAGGCGTCGAAGAACACCGGGCCCCACCACTCGATCATGGCCCGCTTGACGTCCACCGGGCACGAGGCGCCGGTGTGGGCCACCAGCTTCATCGAGGAGGTGTCGTAGGCGGCCTTGACCTCATCGGACAGGGCGAGCAGTCGCACGAAGTGCGTGGGCACCATCACCGCCGACTCGGTGCGGTGCTGGTCGATGGCGGCCAGCGTGGCTTCGGGGTCGAAGCGGCCGAGGATCACCGACGGGATGCCGGCAGCCAGCAGACGCATGCCGCTGAGCGGTCCGGTGTGGTACATCGGCCCCACCACGAGGTGGGTGCCGAAGCGTTGGAACAGGCCCTCCTGGAGCCCGTCGAGGTGTTCGGCCATCGTGTCGCCGCCGGCGAACATGGTCGGCGGGAGCTCGGTTCCCTTGGGGCGACCCGTGGTCCCCGATGTGTAGAGCAGATGGGGTCGAGGTCGCAGGTCGAGCGAGATGTCGTTCTCCGGCGGGTCGCCGAGCCACTGATCCCACCCCAGCACACCGTCGGGGAGGTCCGCACCCCATCCGATGACGGTGCTCACCCCGGCGACGCGGGCCGCGTCCAAGCCTCTCTGCGCCGTCTCGGGTCCGACGAACAGCACCCGGGTGTCCGAGTCGGTGAGGATGTAGGCGGTCTCGTCGGCCGTGAGGTGGAAGTTCACGGGCACGGTGGACGCCCCGGCCAGGAGTCCGCCCAGATGGGCGAGGGCCGTCTCGGCCGCGTTCTCGGCGAACACGGCGATCCGATGGCTCGGCCCGAGGTCGCGCTCGAGCAGCCGGGCACTGACGCGGTCGAGCCGAT
>JAOUEE010000067.1 GCA_029858875.1 Acidimicrobiia bacterium | reverse complement strand
CGGCGTGGAGCCGCTGGCCCTGGTACAGCCGGGCCGACATCCACATCCACTCGTCGGCCCACCAGTCGCGCACACCATGGGAGTGGTCGCGTTGCCCGTAGCCGTCGAAGGCGACGGTCTCGTCGCCGACCAACACCTCGCCACTCACCCGGCACGGGATCTCGTAGCGGGTGGTGACCTCGTAGCCGAACGGGGTGCCGTCGGTCTCCCAGCTGAGGTCGAGGCCGAACGGTACCCGCTCGCCGCGAGGCTCCTCGTGATAGATGTCGGACGGGTCGTCGAGGGCGAGGGCGAAGGCCTCGAGGCCGACCGAGACGTGCTCCAGCGGCTCCTCCACGTTGATGTCGGCCCACAGCCCCGACGCCCGGACCTCGAGCGACGGCGGGCGGGGAACGGGCGCCGTGTGCTCGACCACGATGTGCAGCCGGCGGCCCTCGCCGACGAGGCAGGCCCAGTACCAGCTGACGCCCAGGTTGGGGTACAGGCCCAGGCGGACGTAGCCGCCCAGATCGCCCGTCGCCGTGTGGAAGTCCAGGTAGAACGACTCGTTCCAGTACGGCTCGTCGCCGGGATCGTGGCGGAGCTCGTCGGCGGGCACGACGGTTCGCATACCAGGATCCTGGCACGGTTCGGGTCCGCTCGGCCGCCCCCCGTAAGTTGGCCGCCATGAGCCAGACCCGCGACTTCGACCACGACGTGGCGGTGACCAAACTGGGGCCCGGGCGATACCGGGCCGAGATGTTCGAGCACTGGTGGGTGGTGGCGGGTCCCAACGGGGGCATCGTGGCCGCGGTGTTGGCCAACGCCATGACCCACGAGCTCGACGATCCGGCCCGGCAGCTGCGCACCATCACGGTGCACTACCCCGCCGCGGCCGAGGCCGGCCCGGTGGAGCTCCAGGTCGCCGTCGAGCGCATGGGCCGATCGGTGGCCACCCTCGGTGCCCGTCTGATTCAGGATGGGCGCCTCATCGCCCTGGCCACAGCCGCCTTCTCTCCGGCCTGGACGTCGCCGGTGACCTTCAGCGACCTGGTACCCCCGCAGGCGCCGCCGGCCAGCACCCTGGTCGATCGCCGCGAGCACCAACAGGACTTCATTCCACCGGTGGCCTTCAACTGGGACACGAGGTGGACCGACCAGAACGCCGCTTTCGGCGGTGGTGGCCCGGCCGTGCTGCGGGCCTGGATCCGGACGGCCGAACCCCGGGTTGTCGACCCCCTGGCCCTGACCGCCATCTGCGATGCGCTGCCCCCGGCGGTGTTCGTGCGCTCGCGGGAGCGCATGGCCGCCCCCACCGTGGAGCTGACCGTGCACATCCGGGCCCAGCTCCCACACCCGTCGCTGGCCCCCGACGATCATGTGCTGGCCGAGTGCAACACGGCCACCGTGGCCGAGGGTTTCCTGGACGAGGACGTGCGGGTCTGGGCGGCCGACGGCACGTTGCTGGCTCACTCGCGACAACTGGCCCTGGCCCGCTGAACGCCCGGCGCATCACCGGCGCGGGCCATAGCCTGAGCCCGTGATCGCGTATCTCTCGAGCGAGTGGATCGAGGAGGCCAACCGCCTGCTCGCCGCCGCGCCCGACCTGGCCATCGAGGCGGGCGGCGCGCCGTTGGTGATCCAACAGACCGTCCAGGCCCCGGAAGCCGATCACCTCTACCACCTGGTCTTCGACACCGATGGCGCCCGGGCCGTGGCCGGCCGGGCCGACCGGGCCGATGTCGAATTCCGCCTGCCCTACGACACGGCCGTAGCCGTGGCACGCGGCCAGCTGTCGGCCCAGGCCGCCTTCCAGAGCGGCGCGCTGCGCATCGCCGGCACCATGCAACGATTGCTGGCCCACCGCGAGGCGGTGACCGCCTGCGACGACGTGCTGGCTCCGCTGCGGGCCGACACCAGCTACGGGGCGGTCGATGCCTGAGCTGCCCGAGGTGCGGGCCCACGCCGAGCGACTGACCGCCGAGTTCGGCGGGGCGAGCCTGGACCGCTTCCGCCCCATCAGCTTCACGGTGCTGAAGACCATCGCCCCACCTGCCGAGGAGGCCATCGGCCAACGCCTCCACCGCTTCTCCACCCGGGGCAAGTTGCTGCGCATCGAGTTCGACACGGTGAACTTCGTCGTCCACCTGATGCAGGGCGGTCGACTGCGGCCCGACGAGAAGCAGTCGGCCAAACCCCGAGGCGGGCAGGCCCGATGGGTGTTCGACGACGGCCGGGCACTGCTGCTCACCGAAGCGGGCACCGAGCATCGGGCCGGGGTGTGGGTGGAGTCCCGCGAGGGGCCCGAGGCCGAGATCCTGACCGATCTCGGTCCCGACGCCGACACGATCACCGTCGCCCACCTGAGCGAGGCGCTGGGTGCGCGGTCGATGCGGGTGCACGGCTTCCTGCGCAGCCAGTCCGGCACCGCCGGTCTGGGCCGCCGGTGTGCCAACGAGGTGTGCCATCGGGCCCGGCTGTCGCCGTTCAGCACCACTACCAAACTGACCGAGACCGATGCCGTCGCGCTGCACACGGCCATCGGCGCGGTCATCGACGAGAGCCTGGTCTTCGAGCGGGGCAACGACGAGATGGTGGCGTCCAAGGACCGCCCCGGCCAGGTGCACAACCGCACCGGCGAGCCCTGCCCGGTGTGTGGCGACGTGATCCGTGAGGTGGCCTACAACCGCTACACGGTGAACTACTGCGCCACCTGCCAGACCGACGGCAAGGTGCTGGCCGACAACACCACCTCGAAGTTCCTGAAGTAGCACCGCCGCCGGCGGCGCCGCTCCGGAATCAGAAGTCGATGCCCTTCTTGGCCGCGATGCCGCGGTCGTACGCGTGCTTGGTCTTGCGCATCTCGGTGACCGTGTCGGCGATGTCGATGAGCTGGGCCGGGGCGTCGCGGCCGGTGCAGATGATGCTGACCTTCGGGGGTCGATCGCGGAGGGTGGCCACCACCTCGGCGGCATCGATCCAGTCCCAGTTCATCAGGTAGGTGATCTCGTCGAGGATGACCAGCCGGTGCTCGCCCGCGATGATGATCCGGCGGGCGGTGGTCCAAGCCTCGGCCGCCACCGCCTTGTCGTGTTCGATGTCGTCGGAGTCCCAGGTGAACCCCTCGCCGAGGGCGTGCCACTCGACGCCGAGCTGGCGGCCGAGCTTCTCCTCGCCCACCTTCCAATCACCCGACTTCAGGAACTGGACGACCGCCACCGGCCAGTCCAGGGCCAGCGCCCGCAGCATCACCCCGAAGGCGGCCGAGGACTTGCCCTTGCCGTCACCGGTGTTGACGAGCAGCAGGCTGGGCGCCACCCGCATCTCGTCGGGCCGGGGATCCTCGGTGAGCGGCTGGTCGGTCACGCCGGTCAGATCAGACCGAGGTCGGCCACCGCGGATCGCTCGTCGACCAGCTCGGCGGCCGAGGCATCGATCTTGCCCCGGCTGTAATCGTCGACGTCGAGGCCGCCCACGATCCGATGGGCGCCGCCCGAGCAGGTGACCGGGAACGAGCTGATGATCCCCTCGGGGATGTCGTAGCTGCCGTCGCTGGGGATGGCCATGGAGACCCAATCGCCCTCGTCGGATCCCAGGGCCCAGGTGCGCATGTGGTCGATGGCGGCGTTGGCCGCCGACGCGGCCGAGCTGGCCCCTCGGGCTTCGATGATGGCGGCGCCCCGCTTCTGCACGGTGGGGATGAACTCGCCGTCGATCCAGGCCTGATCGACCGCCGCGGCGGCGTTGGCCCCGTCGACCTCGCAGTGGAACAGGTCGGGGTACTGGGTGGCGCTGTGGTTGCCCCAGATGGTCATCTTCTTGACGTCGTCGACGGTGGCGCCCAGCTTCTGGGCGATCTGGGTCTTGGCCCGGTTGTGGTCCAGCCGGGTCATGGCCGTGAACTGCCCGGGGTCGATTGCGGGCGCGGCCGACTGGGCGATGAGGGCATTGGTGTTGGCCGGGTTGCCCACGACCAGCACCTTGATGTCACGGCTGGCGTGATCGTTGATGGCCTTGCCCTGTGGGCCGAAGATGCCGCCGTTGGCCTCGAGCAGATCGGCCCGCTCCATGCCCTGTTTGCGGGGCATGGCCCCCACCAGCAGGGCGTAGTCGGTGTCGGCGAAGGCGACGTTGGCGTCGTCGGTCTTGACCACCCCGTGCAGCAGCGGGAAGGCGCAGTCGTCGAGCTCCATGTGGACACCGTCGAGGGCGCCGAGGGCGGGGGTGATCTCGAGCAGCTGGAGGATGACCGGCTGGTCTTCGCCAAGCATCTGACCGCTGGCGATGCGGAACAGCAGGGCGTAGCCGATCTGACCGGCCGCACCGGTGACGGTGACTCGAACGGGGGACTTGCTCACGTGAGACTCCTGGTGAGGGGGTGACCAGGGGCGAGCGTACAAGCCACCCCCGGCGCGACAGCCAGTCGGGTGGCGAGGCCGGGCACCGTTCTGTCCGCGGTTTCGCGCGATCCCCGAGGGGGATTCACAGACAGACCGGTCTCAGGCGGCCGGGGTGCGGCGGTCGTCGCGGGTGTTGCCGATCCACGACTCGTGGAGGGCGCGATAGAAGCCACCGGCCTCGACCAGGTCGCGGTGGTGGCCCTGCTCGACCAGGTTGCCCTTGTCGAACACCAGCACCACATCGGCCCGTTCGGCGGTGGACAGGCGGTGGGCGATCGACACGGTGGTGCGGCCCTGGGCCAGACGATCCAGGGCATCGGCCAGCGCCTGCTCGGTCTCGGGGTCGACCGCGCTGGTGGCCTCGTCGAGGATGAGGATTCCCGGATCGGCCAACGACGCCCGTACCAACGCCACCAGCTGACGCTCACCGACCGACAGGTTCTCGCCCCGCTCCCCCACCTGGGTGTCCAGGCCCTCGGGCAAACGGGCCACCCACTCGGACAGGCCCAGGCGCTCGAACGCGTCGACCACATCCTGGTCCGATGCACCCTCGCGCCCGAACCGCACATTCTCGCGCAGGGTGGTGCCGAACAGGAACCCGTCCTGGGGCACCATGCGCACCGCCTGATGGCGCGACGCCGACGACACATCGCGTAGATCGACCCCGTCGAACAGCACCCGGCCGGCCGTGGGATCGGCGAAGCGGGCCAACAGCCGGGCGAAGGTGGTCTTGCCCGACCCGGTCTCGCCCACCACGGCCACGTTGGTGCCGGCATCGATGTCGACATCGATGCCGTGCAACACCCGTGCCCCGACCCGATAGGTGAACTCCATCCCCTCGGTGCGGATGCCGAGGGGCTGTTGGGGCAGCACCACGCCCGGCTCGGGCTCGGTGATCTCCACCGGCGTGTCGAGGATCTGGAGGATCTTCCACCAGCCGGCCAGCGCTGTCTGGGTCTGGTCGAGCACCTCGCCGATCTCGGCGATGGGGTTCAACAAGATGGTGACCAGGAACAGGAAGGCCACCAGCTCGCCCGAGGTGAGCCCGGCCCCCGCGCCCCACCAGATACCGACGGCCACGACGGCGCTCAGCGCCACCGCGCCGAAGAAGTCGGTGAGCGGCGCCAGCCAGGCGAAGAACTTGTGGGCGCTGACCTGCGTGGCGAACTGCTTGTCGTTGGTGTCGAGCAACTGGCCGCGCACCGGCGCCTGGTAGCCGTAGGCCCGGATCACGCTGGCCCCCATCACCGCCTCCGACGCCGAACCCAGCGTCTCGGCCACGCGACTGCGCAGGCGGTCGTACGCCACGAACTGGCGGCGTTGGAGAGCCCGCAACAACGGGACCATGGGCAGGTACACGGCCACGGTGACGAGGGTGAGGGCCCACGAGTACCAGGCCATCACCGCGATGGTGCCCACGATCACGATGCTGTTGACCACCCACGAGATGGCGCCCCACTGGGCGAACTGGGCCAGCGTCTCGATGTCGCTGGTGACCCGGGCGGTGAGGATGCCCCGGCGGCTGTCGACGTGATCGGCCAACGACAGTTTCTGGATGTGGGCGAAGGTGCGCACCCGCAGACCCATCAGCATCCCTTCGGCCACCTGCACCAGCCGCAGGTAGGTGACCCGGCTGACGAGGAACACGCCGAAGATCACCACCCCGGCCAGGGCGCAGGTGCCGTACACGAAGCCGGGCCGGAAGCCGGCCTGCCCGTTGACGCCCTTGTCGAGGATCTGCTGGATCAGGATCGGGATCATCAGCTTCCCGATGGCGGCCAGTATGGCCATGGCCGCGGTGAAGAGGAAGCCCTGACGCAGCTCGGGACTGACGGCCACCCCCCGCCGCAGCACCTCCATGGCACCGACGTCGACGTCGACGTCCTCGACCGGCCGAACCGCCGTCATGCGCCGTCCTCCTCGTAGGCCCGCACCAGCGCCTCGTAGGCCGGCACCCGCAGGAGCTCGTCGTGGGTGCCCTCGGCCCGCACCCGACCATCGGCGATGAACACCACCCGATCGGCCAGGCGAATGGTGGACAGACGGTGAGCCACGACCAGCAACGTGAGTCGCAGCTCATGGCGGAGGTTGTCGAGGATCTCGGCTTCGACCACCGGATCGACCGCCGACGTGGCGTCGTCGAGGAACAGCACCCGCGGGTTGGCCACCAGGGCGCGGGCCAAGGCCACCCGCTGTCGCTGCCCGCCCGAGAGGGTGACGCCCCGCTCGCCCACCACCGTGTCGTACCCCTCGGGTGTCTCCATGATGAACCGATGGGCCCCGGCGACGCGGGCCGCCTCCTCGACGGCACCCTCTTCGAGCGGCCGGTCGAGGGCGATGTTGTCCCTGATGGTGGTGGCGAACAGGAATGTCTCCTGGAAGGCCAGGGCCACCGCCTCGTGCAGGGACCGGCGATCGAGGTCGGACACCGAGACGCCACCGATCGAAACCCCACCCCGCTGGACCGGCATCAGATCGACCAGCAGCCGGGCCAACGACGACTTGCCGCCCCCGGTGGACCCCACGATGGCCACCGCCTCGCCGGGATGGGCCGCGAAGGTGACGCCCTTCAAGACGGGATGGCCGTCGTAGTCCAGGTGCACGCCGTCGAATCGCACCTCGAGGGGACCGTCGGCCAACACGCGGTCGCGTTCGCCCTCGGGGTCGGGCACCGGCTCATCGAGCACGCGATCGATGCGTTCGAGCGCCACCACCGACTTCGGCATCTCCTCCAGGAAGAAGCCGACGATGCGCACGGGCAGGGCCAGGATCGTGAACAGCGCCATCGAGGCGACCAGCTCGCCGACGGTGATGCTGCCCTGATCGATGAGCCAGGCGCCCATGGCCAGCAGGCCGATGATCCCCAGGTTGGGCAGCGAATCGATGGCCGGCTCGAACGTGGCCCGCAGCCGACCCACCCCGATGCGCTCGCGACGGAGGCGGTCGGCCGCCTCCTCGAAGTGAGCCACCTCGGCCGCCTCGCGACCGAGGGCCTTCACCACCAGCACCCCGTCGAAGCTCTCGTGGGCGATGGACGACACATCGCCAACCCGCTCCTGCACCAGTGCCGATGGCACCTCGACACGGGCGGTGTACATCTGGTTCATGATGGCCAGCAGCGGGAACAGCACCAGGGCGATGAGCGCCACCAGCGGGTGCACCAACCACAGGCTGATCAACGAGAACGCCCCCAACATGAAGGTGCCGGCCGTGAACGCCAGCGGCTTGAGCACCATGCTGGACACCGTGAGGTCGTTGTCGGCGTGGGCGAGGAGCTCGCCGGTGGGCCGGCTCTGGAAGAAGCTGAGCGGCAGATCCAGGTAGCGGTCGAAGAGTTGCCGCCGCCACAGGTGCTGGGTGCCGTACTCGGCCACGGCCAGGTAGTAGCGGCGCACCAACGCGCCGCTGCCGCGAAAGACCCCGACGCCCATGATGAGCGCCACCGCGGCCCACACCCGATCGCCGCCGACGCCCTCACCGTCGAGACCGGGAATGATCACCTGATCGGTGGCCCACCCCAGCACACGGGTGAGGGCCACGGCGGCCACGGCGAACACGAACGCCCCGGTGATGGCGATGGCGTGCGCCCGCGGCCGGGCGCGCAGCGACCGCCCGATGAGGCGGAGTCCGCGCCGAAACAGATGAGGAACCGCTTCGACGCCAGCGTCGATGTCGGTGGCAGCCACGGGCATTCGAGGCTACCGATTCGGCCGTGATGCCGCGCGGGAGTTTCCGGGTGGGGTTACAGGCGGTCGACGATGGCGGACGCGAACTCGGAGCACTTGACCTCGGTGGCGCCGTCCATCAGGCGGGCGAAGTCGTAGGTGACGATCTTGTCGGCGATGGTGGCCTCGACCGCCTTGACGATGTCGTTGGCCGCATCGTCCCAGCCCAGATGTTCGAACATCAACACGCCCGACAGCAGCACCGACGAGGGGTTCACCTTGTCCTGGCCCGCGTACTTGGGCGCGGTGCCGTGGGTCGCCTCGAACACCCCGTGGCCGGTGACGTAGTTGATGTTGGCGCCGGGGGCGATGCCGATGCCGCCGACCTGCGCGGCCAAGGCGTCGGACAGGTAGTCACCGTTGAGGTTCATGGTGGCGATCACATCGAACTCGGCCGGGCGGGTCAGCACCTGCTGGAGGGCGATGTCGGCGATGGCGTCCTGCACCAGGATCTTGTCGCCCGGATCGCCGCCACAGTCGTCCCAGCCCACAGCCACATCGGCGAACTCCTCGCGCACCAGCTCGTAGCCCCACTTCATGAACGCACCCTCGGTGAACTTCATGATGTTGCCCTTGTGCACCCAGTGCACCCGCTTGCGATTGCGGCGAACCGCGTACTCGAGGGCGGCTCGTTGCAGGCGCTGCGAACCGGTCTTGGAAATGGGCTTCACGCCGATGCCCGAGTCCTCGCGGATGTCCCAACCGAACGAGTCGTTCAGCAGATCCCGCAGCTTCTTGGCGTCGGGGGTGAAGGCCTCCACCTCCAGGCCGGCGTAGATGTCCTCGGTGTTCTCGCGGAAGATCACCATGTCGACCAGCTGGGGCTCCTTCACCGGCGACGGCACCCCCTTGAACCAGCGAACCGGGCGCAGGCACACGTACAGGTCCATGATCTGGCGGATGGCCACGTTGAGGCTGCGGAAGCCCCCGCCGATGGGCGTGGTGAGCGGCCCCTTGATGCCGATCAGGTACTCCTCGAACTTCTCGATGGTGTCCTGGGGCAGCCAGTCGCCCGTCTCGTTGAACGCCTTCTCGCCGGCCAGCACCTCGATCCACTCGATGGACCGGCCGTGCTTGGCCGCCGCCGCGTCCAACACCAGCCGGGCCGCCGGCCAGATGTCGACCCCCGTACCGTCGCCCTCGATGAAGGGAATGATGGGCTGATCGGGCACCGACAGGGTGCCGTCGTCGTTCATGGAGATCTTGTCGGCCATGGCCGGAGCCTACCCGGGCGCGGCCGACCCCGTTTGGCTGCGGACCCGCGCGGACAGGGACGCTCGCGTGGTCCGGGCCGGTGTCTTCCGCTCCTGCTCGCGGCGCTCACCGGCCGCTCGGGCCCGGCATCTCCCGCTCCTGCTCGCGGCGCTCACCGGCCGCTCGGGCCCGGCATCTCCCGCTCCTGCTCGCGGCGCTCACCGGCCGCTCCGGCCCGGCATCTCCCGCTCCTGCTCGCGGCGCTCACCGGCCGCTCGGGCCCGGGCCGGCTCGACCCGTCTCGCTGGTGCTCGCCTACCCGCTCGGCCTCTGCACGCGCCGAGACGCGGGGACGGTTCCCCGAGAGGGGGTCACAGCCCCAGGTTGGCGCAGATCTGTGCCGTGGCCGCCGTGCGGTTCAGCGTATAGAAGTGGATCCCGGGCACGCCGGCCTCCAACAGCTCGGCGCACAGCGCCGTGGCCGCGTCGACGGCGATGGCCAGACGCTCATCGCCGTCGGTGGCCTCGAGCCGGGTCCACAGCTCCTCGGGGACCGCCGCACCGTTCATCACCGCGAACCGACGGATGGAGGTCGGGTTGACCACGGGGATGATGCCGGGCAGCACCGGCCGATCACAGCCCAGCTGGGTGAGCTCGTCGATCATGCGCAGGTAGTCGTCGGCGTGGAAGAAGAACTGGGTGATCCCGAAATCGGCGCCCTCGAGCTTGGCCGCCAGGTGCCGTCGATCGGTCTGACGGTCGGGCGAGCGCGGATGGTTCTCGGGGAAGGCGGCCACCCCGATGGAGAAGTTGGTGTGTTCGCGGACCAGCTCGACCAGCTCGGAGGCGTAGGCGAAGTCGCCGGTGACCGGGCTCCCGTCGGCCGGCGGATCGCCGGCCAGGGCCAACACGTTGTGGATGCCGTGGGCCGCGTAGTCGTCGAGCATCTCCACCACCTCGGTCCGGCTGTGGCCCATGCACGTGAGGTGGGGCATGGCGGGGAACGATTGGTGGCGGGACACGTCGATCACCAGGTCGCGGGTGTTGTCGCGGGTCGAGCCGCCGGCCCCGTAGGTGACCGACACGAAGGCCGGGTCGAGCTCGGCCAACCGGTGCACGGTCTTCTCCAACGAACGGGCGGCCACATCGTCGGCCGGGGGGAAGAACTCGAACGACAGGGTCGGGCCCGCGGCCAGACGATCGGCGATGAAGGGCGATGCTGCTGCTGGCTTCGGCAATGGGGACTCCTCGAGAGCACGCGCCAGAGGCGCTGCCGGCGAGCGATCGTGCAGTCGCCCGGTTGCCAGCGGTTGGAGTCGTAACCCGTCCAGGCCCCGACGTGGACTTCAGGGTAGCGCGCCGACCCCTTTCGGGGCCAGGGCCGATCAGCTCCAGCTGCGCTCGGCCGCGGCCACCGTGTTGGCCAACAACATGGCGACGGTGGTGGGTCCCACCCCACCCAGTCGGGGGGTCACCCACCCGGCCACCTCGTTGACGTCCTCGTCGACGTCGGGCAGCAACCGGCGACCCTCCCAGCTGATGCCACCGCTCACGACCACGGCGCCGGGCTTCACCATGTCGGCGGTGACGCAGCCGGGCCGGCCCACCGCGGCCACCACGATGTCGGCCTGGCGGGTGTAGGCGGCGATGTCGGCCACACCGGTGTGCACCACCGTGACCGCGGCGTTGGCGCCCGGGGCCTTGGTGGTGAGCAGCAGGGCCAGCGGCCGGCCGAGCGTGGGGCCCCGCCCCACCACCACCACGTGCTTGCCGGCCACGTCGATGCCGTAGTGCACGAACATGGCCTGGATGCCCGCCGGGGTGCACGGCACCGGCCCCTCTTCCTGGAGCACCAGGCGACCCAAGCTGGTGGGGTGCAGACCGTCGGCGTCCTTGGCCGGATCCATGGCGGCCAGGGCGGCGTTGAAGTCGAAGTGATCGGGCACCGGGTGCTGGATGAGGAAGGCATCCACCGCCGGGTCGGCGTTGAAGCGCTGCACGCCGGCCAGGAGCTCGGCCTGGTTGGACCGGGCCGGGATCTCGAGGTTGACCGAAGCGATACCCACCTCGGCGCAGGTCTCGTGCTTCTTGCGCACGTAACCGGCGCTGGCCTCGTCGTCGCCCACCAGGATGGTGCCCAGCCCGGGCGTGATCCCCTTCTCGGTCAGCGCGGCCACGCGGGTCTTCACGTCGGCCAGGACGGCCTCGGCCACGGGGCCACCGGCCAGGAACTGTGCGGTCATGGGCCGGACCCTACAAGGGTGACCCACGCCGCGGGTGATGGGAAGCGATCAATGGATGACCGCCTCCAGATCGGTGACGGTCACGGGGTCGACGGCCGTCTCGCCCACGAGGAAGCGGTCGAACTGGGGAACCGGCTGGGACTCGGTGGCCAACGTCACCGCGTAGGTCACGGTGGTGGTCACCGGCCACGTGCCCCCGGGTGCGTCCAGCGAGCTGTGGGCATAGATGTAGCGACCGCAGTCGGGCCGTTGGGCGTCGGCATCCACGCCCGGATCGAAGACCGGAGCGGGCCGCACGCACACCACCACCGATCCCGGCCGGCCGTCACCCATGTCGTAGCTCAGCCGGACCGGCTCGGCTCGGGCCGCGGCCCACATGGGACCGGCGGCTGCGAAGCGGGCCTGCGGACCGACCGCCCCGGGCGGATGACCGATCCACGTCTCCACCCCCACGACCTGGGCGTCGGCCGGTGGGCTGAGCGCCACCTCGGGTGCGGTCAGGTCGAAGAGGCTGACGGCGAACTCCTGCACCATGTACGGGGTCACCACATTGCCGCCGGCCGGGTCACCCGGCGTGTAGAAGACGAAGTCCACCACCTGCCACGGCGAGCCCGGGTCGTCGGGGTACCGGCACACCACCCAGTATCCGTTGCCCTCCACCGGCGCCACCACGATGGTGTCGAGCACCACCGGACCGGTGAGGTCGAGTTGGTCGGCCAGCACGCACCATCGTCGGGTACCGCCGCCCACCCCGCCGGGACCCGCGGTGACCACCATGGTGACGTCGGTGTAGCCGGCGTACACGCCGGGGTCTCCCGCGACGAAACCCGACCCGCCCTGGGCACCGCTCGGCGCGGCCGTGACGAGCAGGGCGATGAGGCACAGTCCGCCGACGAGTGATCGCATCGTCCACGAAAGTACCGCCGGCGTCCGAAGACATACTTTCATTGTGTTTCAACATACACCGGCCGCCACATCGATGCCGGCGTCCGACGCCGCCCGGTCAGCTGCGGGGGACGTCGCTCCAGGCGATCTCCTTGTCCACCCGGGGCTCGCCGGGCAGACCCAGCACCTGCTCGCCCAGGATGTTGCGCATGATCTCGCTGGTGCCGCCCTCGATCGAGTTGGCCCGGGTGCGCAGGAAGCCATGCCGAGGGCCGCCCTCTGAACCATCGACCGACAGCTCATCGGGCTGACGGAAGGTGTAGTCGAACCCGATCTGGCCCTCCATTCCCAACAGGTCGATGCAGAGATCGGTGATCCGCTGGTTGAGCTCGGCGTAGGCCAGCTTGACCACCGACCCCTCGGGACCGGGGTTGCCGACCTTGCGGCCGAGGCTGGCCCGCATGTTGGTCAGCCGCAGCGTCTCGGACTGGCAGTACAGCACCATCAATTCGTCGCGCACCGCCGCGGTTCGGCGGGCCGGATCCATCTGACCGAACAGGTACAGGGCACCGGCGATGGGGCCCGAGCCCGCCTTGGGGGTCCCCCCGCCTCCACCACCGATGGCGGTGCGCTCGTTCATCAGGGTGGTCAGCGAGGCCCGCCATCCCTCACCGACGTCACCGATGCGATCGGTGTCGGGGATGCGGACATCGGTGAGGAACACCTCGTTGAACTCGGCCTCGCCGGTGATCTGACGCAACGGCTGCACGTCGACGCCGGGGCTGCGCATGTCGACGGCGAAGTAGGTCATGCCCTTGTGCTTGGGCAGCTCGGGGTTGGAACGGGTGACCAGCATGCCCCAGTCGGCGATGTGGGCCAGTGTGTTCCACACCTTCTGCCCGTTGACGATCCACTCATCGCCGTCGCGCTCGGCCTTGGTGCCCAGACCGGCGAAATCCGAGCCGGCTCCCGGCTCGCTGAACAGCTGGCACCAACGCTGCTCGCCGGTGAACATCGGGCGCAGGAAGCGCTGCTTCTGCTCCTCGTTGCCGTGGGTGACGATGGTGGGCCCGGCCAGGGCGATGAAGAACGTGGTGGGATCCTGGGGCTGGGCGCCGGCCTCGCGCAGTCGACGGTCGACCTCGCGCTGGAGGTTGGGTCGCGCCCCCAGGCCACCGTGCCCCTCGGGGAAATGGACCCAGCCCACGCCGTAGTCGTACTGATGACCCCGGAACTCCTCCTGGGACATCGTGGTGGGATCGTGATCGGCGAGCAGCCGGTCGACCGCATCGGAGACCCGCTGGGCTTCGGCGTCGAGAACGGTGGTGGTGTCGGACATCCGCCCATTGTGCCGACGCCGCCGGCCCAAAAGCGAACGGGGCCGGCCCGCCCGACGGCCCTGCCCCGAAGGGGTCGGGTACCCGGTTCCCGAAGGTGTGCGTATGGCTGATCGTCCTGGTCGCGGTCGTCGTGGCGGTGGTTGCGCTGACCGTGTACGACCGCACCACCCCACCCCTGGAGCGCGACGGCCACCAGTCGGCCTGGCACCGGGTGCCGACCGATCGCCGGGACGCGGACACCGCGCTGATGGCCGACCCGGCCGCGGGAACGGTTGTCTAGCGGCGCATCATCAGGCGCAGCACGTACCAGAACAGCGTCATCACCGAGGCGAACAACTGGAGCGCGGCGCCCACATAGGCGTCGGCCGGGTAGTTCCGCACGATGTTCTGGGTGCTGTACAGGATGGAGCCGCCGGCCAGCACGATCATGCCGACGCTGAACCATGTGCCGAGGTTCAGCCCGAAGATGATCGCGCCGAAGATCAACAACATGGCGCCGACCCCTCCCCAGATCAGGATGGGACGGATCCACGAGAGGTCGGAGCGGGTGAACCAGGCCACCGCGGTGAGGGCGGCGAAGCCGACACCGGTGATGATGGCGGCATTCCACACCGTGCCCGCGCCGTCGGTGTCGAAGACGTAGTGCAGGAACGGCGCGAACATGACGGCGTAGGCCCCGGCCATGGCGAACAATCCGAGGTACTGGCGCGAGGGATTCAAGATGTCGTGCGCGGCCGACACCGCGAACCAGTTCACCACCATGACCCCGCCCAGCATCAGCAGCCACATGCCCCGGTTGCCGCTGCGGAAGAACGTCTCGTCGAGTTGCTCGGCCACGCCGGTGAAGAACAGCACCACCTCGATACCGAGCCAGACCATCAGGGCCACGGCCAGGTGCTGGTAGACCCGGACGATGAATGTGGCCCGCTCGGTGTCGGGCAGGGTGATGACCGGCTGCAGTTGGACTCCGTAGGCGTCGGACATGGCTGCTCCTCAGTGATCGACGT
>JAOUEE010000368.1 GCA_029858875.1 Acidimicrobiia bacterium | reverse complement strand
TTGGTGACGGTCTCGGCGCCGGCCAGGACGGCCTGGGCCGCCGCGGTGAGGCGGGTGTTCTCGTCGGGTACCTCACCGCTCAGCGTGACGTCCTTGCCGTCGGTGAAGGTGACCACGATGTCGGGGTCTATCGAGGCCACGCCGGCCGTGACCGATTCCTCGAAGTCGATGTTCTCGCTGCCGTCGGAGCCGGTGCAGTTCTTGGCCACGAGCACCAACATGACGATGACCGCCAGCACCAGCAGTCCGGCCCGCAGCAACGGTCCGCTGCCACCCGGGGAGCCGTAGATGGCGCCCGACGAGCGGCCGCCCAGAGGACCGCGGCGACCGGCTGCCGAGCTGGCGGTGAGAACGGTGCTGGGAAGCGGTCCGAGGGAGCCGTCGAGTGCACTCACGGGGAAGGACCCTAGTGGTCGCGACCGTCACACGCCCCTCGCCGCGTCGGGTGGCACGCGATCGGCTCGACGGTCCGGGGCGGACGCGCGCGATGCTGGACACCGGGAGGTGCGTCATGGTGTTCGAGGGCTTCGGGTCGAATGGGCTGGACATGCTGCGGGGCCTGGGCGCGCACGACAAGGACTGGTTCGCGGCCCACCGGGCCGACTACACCGCCTGGTTGGCCACACCGGCCAAGGCCTTCGCCGAGGCCATGATCGAGGCACTGCGCGACGACGTGTCACCGGGTCTCGACGGCCAACCCAAGGTCAACGGCTCCATCTCTCCCATCAACAACGACCTCCGCTTCGCCCCCGACAAGGCGCCCTACAAGGACCACTACCTGTTCAAGTGGTGGGAGGGGCCGAACAAGAAGACCGCCCCCACGCTGTGGGTGCGGATGCATCCCGACGAGGTGGGTTTCGCCACCGGGGTGGTGTTCGCCCCGGCCGGGCTGGATCGTTGGCGGTCGGCCGTCGCCGACGAGGAGTCGGGCCCGCTGCTGGCCACCGCCGTCGAGGCCCTGGTCGACGCCACCGGCGCCGAGGTCGTGGGGGCCGAGCTCAAGCGCGTCCCCAAGCCCTTCGCGACGGATCATCCCCGAGCCGACCTCCTGCGCCACAAATGGCTGCAGATCCGCTGGCGGGAACCCGTTCCGCCCGAGATCGGCTCGCCCGCTTTCGTCGACTGGTGCTCGGATCGGCTGGCCGGGGCCACCGCCGTGCACCGCTGGCTGGTCGACCACCTCTGAGGCCCGGGCGTCAGGCGCGGAACCGGGCCGGCGACACTGCTGCCGGGTCCAGGGTGGGCCCGTGCCGTACCGTCGCCGGGTCGACACCCATGATGAGGGCGGCAGCCAATGCGCCGGACGCGGGGGCGGTCTGGATGCCGGTGCCGCCCTGTCCGACCATCCAGAAGAAGCCCGGTGCCGTCGGCTCCCAACCGATGGCGGGCTGGCGATCTGGCGTGAAGGTGCGGAGACCGGCCCACGCCCGGCGCACCGATCGCAGACCGAGCGTGGTGAGCGCGTCCAGATGATCGAGAGCGAGGGCCACATCCACCTCATTGGGACGGGCATCGCCGGGCGGGGCGGGAGACTCGTCGGCCAGCGAGCACAGCAGCTGACCACCGGCCTCTGGCTTGAAGTAGCACGGAGCCAACGTGGCCGACCCGACGTGGGTGTGGACCAGTGGCCATCCGACCGGGGAGGTCGCCGGCGCGCTGGTGAACGCGGTCCGGCGAAGCGGGGTCAACCCCAGCGGGTCGATGCCTGCTCGCTCGGCCACGACGTCGCCCCACGCCCCGGCGGCATTCACGACGAAGTGGGTGTCGATCGGTCCCGTTGACGTGTGGACCCGCCAGCCGTCGGGACGGGGTTCGATTCGTTGGGCCGAGCGCGACGTGGCGATGACGGCGTCGTGGCGGCGGCTGCCTCGCACGAACGCCTGATGCAGGGCCATCACGTCGATGTCCATGGCATCGGGTTCCAGGACGCCCCACCCCACCGCCTCGGGCCGCAGCACCGGGCAGTGCCGGCGCAGCCCGTCCCGGTCGAGCACCGCGACACCCGGCACGAACGTCGCGGCCCGCGCCGCCTCGGCCTCGATCAGCTCGCGGTCGTCGGGGCCGCCGACATGCAGGAACGGCACCCGGGTGAGCAGGTCGTGGTCCACCAGGTCGGGGGGCGGGTCGAAGAAGAAGTGGCGGCTGGCCAGGGTGAGCGACTGGTTGACGGCGCCACCGTACGTCTCCAGGTATTGCGCGGCCGAGCGGCCGGTGGTGTGGTGGGCCAGCGTGGGCTCGGCCTCGATCACCATCACGCGACGGTGCGGTGCCAGATGATGAGCGACCGTCAGTCCGGCGATGCCCCCGCCGATGATGACGACATCGGCCCCGTCGCTCACGTGTCGGCGTAGAGCTCGGAGACCAGGTCAGGCCCGATCGGCGTGCCGTCCAGGCGGAGATGGCGAGCGTTGTGCTCGGCCAGGTCGACCTCGATCTCGATGGCGGCGGTGTCGAGGTCGGGCGGCGTGGCGAAGCCGACCCGCCCGTTGGCCGGGGTGAGGCCGTGGTGGATCTCGGCGCCGTTGGCGCTCACCCGGACGGTGGCCCCGGCGATGGGCCGTTGGTGCCCGCTGGTGTCGGGGTCGAGCTCGCAGACGGTGATCCGACCGGTGCGACCGTCGGCTGCTCGTTCGGTGGCCACCTCCACGTCACGCAGCCAGATCATCGGATCGGCCACCATCACCTCCAGCCCGGTGTCGCCGGCGTGGCCCACGGCGTTGGCGGCCAGCGTGGTGTCCTGGGGAGCCATGCCGTGGTCGGTGGTCACCACGAAGAGCGTGTCGTCGAAGGCCCCGGTTTCCTCGAGGGTGTCGAGGATGACGCCGATGCGGTCGTCGCACTCGTCGAGGGCATCACGGAGCCCGTCGCTGTGTGGTCCGTAGTCGTGGCCGGCCGCGTCGGTGAGCAGCAGTTCGTGGTACACGAATCGAGGGGCCGGCCGATCCTTGGTGGTGAACAGCTCGATGGCCTGAGCCGTTCCCCGGGTGTCGAGGCGGGTGAACAGGCTGGTGTGGGCGTTCTCGTCGTCGGTCCAGCGTGGACGCTCGATGGAGCGGAGCTGGGCGCCGAGGCGCCGGAGCTCGTCCATCTCGCAGAGCATGCGGCCCTCGAAGGGGGCGTGGCGGGCCGATCGACCGAACGGTGCGTGGATCGCGGCGGTGACGCAGTCGTCGCCGTACACCCGGTGGAAGGCCTCGTACAGGCTCTCGACCTGCTCCGATGCGTAGCCCTCGGTGTCGAGCTCCTGGCCCTGGGGAGAGATCATCTCCCGTTCGGCCCGCAGCCAGTAGCTGGGGTTGACGACGTCGTGATGGCCACCCCAGGCGCCGGTGGCGATGGCGGTGTGGCTGGGCCAGGTGATGCTGGGGAAGTTGACGATGCTGCCCGACAACAGCACCGCCGCCCGCTGGCGGATGCGCCGCAGGTTGGGGAGGGAATCGGGCTCGGTGTCGAGGCGGTGGTACAGCTCGGTGGGGTGCAGGCCATCCAGGAGGAACACGTAGACCCGTTCGGCCTTCGTTGAAGGGTCGAGGACCTCGCTGATCGGCCGACCGTCCTGGCGCCGGAGGTAGACATCGGGCTCATGGCCCCGTTCGGTGGCGGTGCGCCCGGTGGCGTCGGCCCCGTCGATGAGGGGGAACTGGGCC
>JAOUEE010000367.1 GCA_029858875.1 Acidimicrobiia bacterium | reverse complement strand
CGGTCCGTGGCCGTGTTGCTGACGGTGGTTCTGGCGGCCAGCAGCTGCGCGTTTGTCGCCCGCACCGGAGTGGGGAACGACGGCTCGGCTGCGACGGATGCGTTCATCGGTGGACGGATGTCAGGCGATGGGCGCTTCGTGGCGTTTTCGACCTTCGAGTCGCTCGAAGCCGGGGACCAGAACGGCATGTCGGATGTGTACGTACGGGATCACCTGTCGGACACGACCGAGCGGATCAGTGTTGCGGCGGATGGAGGTGACCCAGATGGTCTCAGCGTCGCCTACGGCGGTGTGTCCGATGACGGCCGCTATGTGTTGTTCGGCTCGCAGGCCACCAATCTGATCCCCGGTGGTGTGCCGACCCCCGGTGCCATCGATTGGCACACCTACCGCCGTGACCGACAGACCGGTGTCACGGAGTTGGTGTCGGTCGACCCATCTGGTGATCCGGTGGCCTTGCCGTCGATCTCGTTGCCTCACTCCATGACGCGAGATGGCCGGTACGTGACCATGTTCTCGACGGCCGATGACCTCGACACGGACGATGAAGGATCTCGCGCTCCGTTCGACTACGACGTCTTCGTACGCGACATGGTCACGGGGACCACTGAGCTGATCTCTGAGACACCGTCGGGGATCGATGGTGACGCCAACTCCTACGATCCCTTCATCGCCGCCGATGGCCGGTTTGTCGCGTTCGTGTCCGAGGCGTCCAATCTCGTGGCCGGCGACGGCAACGGTGTGCAGGACGTCTTCCTTCACGACCTCGAGACCGGCACCACTTCGCTGGTGACCGTGGATGCCACTGGCGGGGGCGCCGATGGTGCGAGCTACGGCGCGTCCGTCAGCGCCGACGGTCGGTTCGTGGCGTTCTCGTCGGATGCCTCTGACTTGGTGGCCGGTGACACGAACGGGCTGACCGACGTGTTCGTGCGGGACATGGTGACCGGTGCCACCGAGCGGGTCAGTGTCGATGCTGCCGGCGGGAACGGCGACGGCACGAGCGGGACGTGGGTGTCGATCAGCGACGACGGCCGATCGGTGGCGTTCCAGTCGGCAGCGAGCGACCTGATCGTCGGCGACACCAACAGTGTTGCCGACGTCTTCGTGCGGGATCGCCAGCGTGGGGTCACCGATCGCGTGCACGCGCTGACCACATTCGAACAGGTCGACGAAGCCGCGACCGGGGTGGTGATGAGCGGCGACGGCCGTTGGGTCACCATGACGACGGGTGCCGATCTGGCCGCTGACGGTGACGGCGGTGGTGGCTTCCTGCGAGCGGTGAACGAGCCGTCGGTCAGCGCCGTCAGTCCCAGTACGGTCGCGGCCGGCTCGTCGGCCGCGTTGTCGGTCACGGGCGACAACTTCCGGGCGCCGGTGAAGGTACTGATGGGCGGACCTACAGGCCTCACCGTCGATGCCGTGACAGTGATCAGCGAGACCGAGCTGCGGGTCGATGTCACGGTGGCACCGGGGGCCGGCCCGGCGGCCCGAAGCCCGATCGTGATCAACGTCGGGACCTGGCATCCGGTCTACGGCGCAGCCGGCCTCTGTGACCAGTGCCTGGCGGTGGGTGCGTCCACCACGCCTCTGGTGGTGACGACACCGGCCGACGGGGGGCCAGGCTCGCTCCGAGATGCGATCACGGCGGCCAACACCAATCCCGGTCCGGACACGATCACCTTCACCACGACCGGACCCATCCAGCCTGGCTCACCGCTGCCCACCATCACCGATCCCGTGACCATCGACGGCACCCTGGCCGCCAAGTGCGACGGCACGCCGCCCGTCGTGGTGCTCGACGGCGCCGCCGCCGGCGCGGCGGCCGACGGCTTGCACCTCACCGGCGGTGACTCGCTGATCCGCGGGCTGCAGATCGTCGGCTTCGACGGAGCGGGGCTGGTCATCGACGGCGCCGGCGGGAACCGGCTGGACTGCTCCTATGTGGGCACCGACGGCACGGCGGCTCTCCCCAACACCGATGGTGTGGTGATCGATGGTTCGCCCGACAACATCATCGGCGGCGGACACCGAGACATGCGCAACATCATCAGCGGCAACACCGGCACCGGCGTAACCGTGCGAGGCACCGGCGCCGACGCGAACTATGTGCAACGCAACTCGATCGGCACCAACGCTGCCGGCGACGCCGCGGTGCCCAACCAGGTCGGCGTCCACATCGACACCGGCGCCACCGGCACCACCGTCGGCCAGGAGTACGGCAGCTTCAACCCCCAGGTGATCTCGGGTAACAGCGATGCCGGTGTCATCGTCGACGCCGCCCCTGCATCGGCCGCCGACGGCACCGCCATCTACGACACCTTCATCGGCACCACCGCTGACGGCAGCGGCGCCCTGCCCAACCTCGACGGGCTACGCCTCAACGGCACCCACGCCATCGTCGGCACCAAAGCAGCCGCCGGCAACCAGGACTTCCTCTCGTGGAACGTCATCTCGGGCAACACGCGCTATGGGATGGACGTGGGTGGGTCGGAGAACGAACTCATTCGCAACAAGGTCGGAATCGGGGCATCAGGCCAGTCTCCGCTTCCCAACCAGACCGGTGTGCGCATCACCGGCGACGCCAACTTGGTGGGCACGCGCCTCACCAGTGAGGTCAACATCATCGCGGGGAATGCGGGCGACGGTCTCGTTCTGGCCGGAAGCGCGGCCGGGAACTCGGTGGTGGACAATCGGATCGGGTACTTCGCAACGGGCAACGGTGGCCATGGTGTTCTCGCCGACACGAGCGGTCCCAACGCAATAGGCGGAAGCGGATCGGCCTTCTTCTCGAGCGATGGCAACGTCATTCGCAGCAACGGCGCAGACGGCGTGGCGGTGACAGGCAGCGGCGCCCAGACGGTTCTGCGCAACCGGGTCGAGGACAACGGCGGGCTTTCCATCGACCACGGCGACGATGGCGTCACGGTCAACAGCGGTCCCGGGGTCACCCCTGCCGCCAACGAGGCTGATGGCGTCCTCAACTACCCGGTCCTGACCTCGGCCATCCTCGATGCCGGACTGACCACGGTCATCGGCGAGCTCCACGACACCCTTCCCAACACGGCATTCCGCGTCGAGTTCTACACAAACGATGCCTGCGACCCGTCGGGCCACGGCGAGCTCGAGCGCTATCGCGGCGCCATCGCCACCACCGACCCCACTCCTGTCACCACCGACAGCGACGGCAACGCATCGTTCAGCCGCCTGCTCAGTGTCGACTATGTGAATGGCGCCCCGTTCTTCGTCGCCACCGCCACCACCCCTGCGCTGGGAACCTCCGAGGTCTCGGCATGCGTCCAAGGCCAGGCCGTACCGCCGGACCCTCCGGTGGTGTCGGTCGCCGACGCCCCCTCAACGGGCGAACCGGGACTGCTGTCGTTCCCCATCAGCCTGTCCCAACCGGCACCGACACCGGTCACCGTCGACTACACCACACTGGCGGGTACTGCCACGGAGGGGATCGACTACACGCTGACGTCAGGTCAGGTGACGTTCCCGGCGAACGACGCCACCCCGATCGTCGTCGACGTGTCCGTCCTCGACGACGCCCAGATCGAAATCGATGAGACGGTCGATCTCCAGATCAGCAACGTCGTCGGCGCTGACCTCGGCACCGACCTGGCCACCGGCGTGATCACGGGCGAATGCGACATCGTCG
>JAOUEE010000366.1 GCA_029858875.1 Acidimicrobiia bacterium | reverse complement strand
CAGTCGGAAACCGCTACTTCTGGTTGCTCGTCGACGAAGGCGACGCCGAGGTGTGCGCCACCGATCCCGGGGGCGAACCGGATCTGCACGTCGTCGCCCGTTCGAGCGCGTTCGTCGACTGGCACCGGGGCGCCTTGTCGTGGTCCGAGGCACTGCGCCGCCGAGACATCACGATCGATGGCAGCCCTGCACTGACCCGTGCATTCCCGACCTGGAACACCCGCACCCCAGTCTTCGTTTGACAGGCACACGAGGAGCGGACCGAAGCCGAGACAGCGGTGGCTTCGGCCATGGTCGAACGGCCACGATGTGTTCGTGCGGCCCGCAGGCGACTCGAAGGCGTCAGGCGGCGACGAGCTCGCTGGAGCTCGTCAGCCTCTCTGACGATGGCTCCTCGACCGCGGCGAGGACGAGCCGTGTACGTTCTCATGGCTCGACATCTTCCCGGTTCCGAGATCTCGAAGGAGCGCCCTTGAGTCCAGCAGCCGACGACGCACCGATGACTTCTGAGCCGGACTGGTTCGAGATCACTCGGCGAAACGCACGGTCGATACAGACGACGATCGGCTGGATCTACTGGGACCCGGGAGCAACGGCGCGCTACATCGATCTCGGCCTCCCGGAGGCCTTCGCCGAGCCGCTCGGGTACATCGCCGCCCGGTGTGCGCCGCTGGCTTCCGCGGGTCCCGAGGCGGTGATCGCCGCGTTCGGGTCGATCAGCTCCGTAGGCATCCGGGCCGCGTTCGACGCCCTCGGCCACGATCCCGAGCGGTTCGAGGCGTGCCGCCGGGCCCGCGACGCGGCCGTCACCGACGGCCTACGGATGTATTCCCCGGGCATCGTCGGGCCTCTGGTCGAGGTCGGACCCGAGCTGTGGCCAGTCGTCGAACAGCTCCCCCTCGTGGGACGAACCTTCATGGCCGCGCACCTCGCGCTGCCTCGCCCCGATGATCCGCTCCTGTCGGGATGGCACGCCGTCAACTGCATCCGGGAGTGGCGCGGCGACACCCACTGGGCCGTGGTCGTCGCAGCCGGGCTGACCCATCCCGAGGCGTCCATCCTGCACAACGCCTACATGGATTACGAGACCGATTGGATGCCCACGTCGCGCGGCGCCACGTCCGAGGAGATCGAGGCTGGGTGGGCCGCGCTCACCGGCAAGGGACTTGCAGAGCTCGACCACGACCGGCGCCGGGTGTCCAGCGATGGCCGGGCCTTGCGGGAGCGCATCGAAGACGACACCGATCGCCTCACCACCCTGCCCTGGGAGTTGCTCGGGGAGCACCGGGCCCGCTGGTTCGCTGAGGCGTTCGAGCCACCGTGCGAGGCGCTTCTCGCCCGGGTCGACGAGACGGCCGGCCCCAACTACCAGCCGGCTTCGCGCATGCGGTCCTGACCGGCGTTCCCCGGTCCGGGGCGGGACGCAAGCCCAGATTGCCGCGGCGCGTCGCCGCCGCGGGGTCAGCGGAGGGCTTCGATGGCTTCGATGGCCTCATCGGCTCGTTCCAGCGGCACCAGCAGATGATCGTGGTAGTAGCCCGCCAGCACGTTGCACGGAATGCCGCAGTCGGCCAGGACCGACGACAACGCGGCGGTGAGTCCGACGGCATCGAGCGAGCTGTGGACGTCCACCGTCAACCAGGCGGCCCGGAACTCGATCGGCCAGTTGCGGCGTTCGGCTTCCGCCAGTGACACCACGACCGTCTGGCCTTCTCCCTCGGCGATCACCGCCTCGATGCCCGGACCGAGCTCGACGGGAGTCGGCGAGGTGACGACGGTGACCGGATCGTCACGCCGCAGTACCCGCAGCGATGCGAGCATCTTCGCCAGGTCGGTCTCGCCCGTCACGTCCGGATCGTACCGACGTCTTCGGCAAGCCGGTTGTTCGGGGCGAGCCGCTGCTCGGATGCTTCAGGGTGTGGCGGGCTTCCGGGTCACGCGACTCGTGTCGGGAGTTGCTCCCAGCCGCGGACGGTCGAGGTGGGGGAGAGCTTGGCCCCGTCGATCTCCACTTCCCACTCCGGGAACCGCTTGAGTACCTCCTCGAGGGCGACGCGTCCTTCGATGCGGGCGAGGGCGGCACCGAGACAGAAGTGGATGCCGTAGCCGAACGCGAGGTGCGACTTCGGTTTGCGATGGATGTCGAATCGGTCGCCTTCGGACCACCGGCGATCGTCACGGTTGGCCGCGCCGATGAGCATCATCATCGAGCTGCCCGCGGGCACCGTCTCGCCGTGCAGCTCCTCCACGTCGGTCGTCACATAACGGGCGACGTGAGGGGCCGGCCCTTCGTAGCGCAGGATCTCCTCTATGGCGCCCGGGATCAGGGAAGGATCGGCGACCAACTGCGCCCTTTGCTCGGGGTGATCGCCGAGCACCTTTCCGGTCCACCCGATGAGTCGGGTCGTCGTCTCGTTGCCGGCTCCTGCGAGCACGCCGAGGTACATCAGCACCTCTTCGCGAGTGAGCGTCCGGACGACGCCTTCGTCGTCCTCGAATTCGGCGTTGATCAGTTCGGTGGTCAGGTCGTCGGACGGGTTGTCTCGCCGCCAGTCGACGTACTCGGCGAACATCTGCGTGTGATCGAAGCTGTTCTCGTCGAACTTCATCTTCTTACCGGGCTGGGTCCGGAGGTTGGCGTCAGCGCGATCGCGTACGGCTTCCTGGTCGGTTTCCGGGATGCCGAGCAGCATGCCGATCACCCGCATCGGCATCTGCTTGCCGAGGTCCTCGATGAAGTCGAAGCGGTCGCCGCCGACGAGCGGGTCGAGGGACCGAGCGCAGAAATCGCGGATCTGTCCCTCCAGCGCGTTCATCTTCTTCGGTGTGAACACCCGTGAGAGCAGACCTCGGTGTCCGGTGTGCAGCGGCGGATCCTCGAAGATGAGGACTCCGGGAGGGAACTCCATGTCGAGCTTGATGATCTCGATGATCGCGCCCCGGCCCGAGATGTAGCGCTGCCATTCCTTCAGCCCACGCTCGACATCCTCGAATCGACTGAGGGCGTAGAAGTCGTGTTCCTCGTTGTAGTAGAGCGGTGCCTCGTCGCGAAGCCGGCGGTAGGTCGGGTACGGGTCGATGTTGATCTCGACGTTGTACGGGTCGTAGGTGAGATCGCTCGGGACACTGAGCATGAGAACTCCTCTGGCATCCGCTCTCGAGTGTGAGCACCATGAGGTCGAATCGCGGCGAGCGCTTCCTCGATCCTCGATTACTTCGATGTCATACTAAATTAGCCACGTTCCAGTGTCGCGTGTGCTGGACCGTCACGATTGGTAGGCCGGTGTCAGATCTGGAGAGTGCGAACTTCTTCCGCGACCGATCCGTGCAGGACGATCCCTACCCGTACTTCGACGCGCTTCGGGCGCGTTCACCGGTCCTGCAGGAACCGCACTACGGCGTGTTCATGGTGACCGGCCACGAGGAAGCGCTGACGGTGTACAACGACTCGACGCACTTCTCGTCGTGCAACGCGGTGAGCGGGCCATTCGTGAAGTTCCCCGTCCCGTTCGAGGGCGACGACGTGAGTGACATCATCGAGCGTTTTCGCGACCAGCTCCCGTTCAGCGACCAGCTCCCCGCCTTCGACCCTCCGCAACACACCGCTCACCGTGCACTGATGATGCGCCTCCTCACGCCGGGCCGGCTGCGGGCCAACGAGGACTTCATG
>JAOUEE010000365.1 GCA_029858875.1 Acidimicrobiia bacterium | reverse complement strand
CACCCGGGACACGATCGAGATCTGCCGCAAGGTGTGGTCGGGCGACAAGGTTGTCCACCAGGGCCAGGCCTACTCGGTGCCCCTGCCCGAAGGGGAGGGCACCGGGCTGGGCAAGCCGCTCAAGTTCGTGAACCGTATGCAGCGCCAAGACATCCCGATCGTGATCGCCTCCATCGGACCCAAGAACGTGGAGCTCACCGCCGAGGTGGCCAACGGCTGGCAGCCGATCCATTTCGTGCCCGACCGCTTCCAGCAGGTCTGGGGCGATGCCCTGGCCGCCGGATCGGCCCGCCGGGACCCGGCGTTGGGCCCGCTGGAGATCATCGCCGGCGGTCCGGTGGCCATCGGCGAGGGCCGGGTGGTGCACGAGGCCCGCGAGGCGGCCCGGGCCCACATCGCCTTCTACGTGGGCGGCATGGGGGCCAAAAGCAAGAACTTCTACAACGATCTGTTCCGGCGTTACGGCTGGGAGGACGAGGCGGAGAAGATCCAGGACCTCTTCCTTAGCGGCCGCCGAGACGAGGCCACGGCGGCCGTTCCCGACGAATATCTGGACCTGGCCACATTGTGTGGACCAGAGTCCCATGTGCGGGAGCGCCTGAAGGTGTACAACGAAGTCGGCGTCACCTATCTGAACATCGAACCCCAAGGTGAAGACAAGCTCGGCACGATCGAGCAGATCAGAGCCTGGGTTAGGTGATCTCGCCGACCCGTCGACCCATCAGGAGAGGAAGCAATGGCCAAGTCAGATCCCAAGGAAGCCCGGCTGAAGGCGGTGCCGATCTTTGCCAAGGCCGGTACCCAGGCCCTTCACCATCTGGCGTCCGCCGCCGATGAGGTGACGGCCAGCGCCGGCCACGTGCTGATCGAGCAGGGTCGCCACCACCACGAGTTCTACGTGCTCGAATCGGGCACGGCGGTGGTGGAGATCGAAGGCAAGGAGATCGCCGAGATCCCGGCGGGTGAGTTCGTTGGAGAGCTCGGCTTCTTCGTACAGGGCCCAGCCAGCGCCACGGTGCGGGCCAAGACCGACGTCGAGCTGCTGGTGATCCCCTACAACCGGTTCGACCAGATCCTCGACGACAATCCGCCGCTGGTGAAGGCGATCGCCACCGAGCTGGCCATCCGCCTGCACGACACCGACGCCCGCCTCAGCGGCTAGGGCGGCCCCGGCCCCGGTCAGGGGATGATCAGGTACTCCCGCCCGAGCAATGGGGCGGCCACTGTGGTGTAGCGGGCGAACTCGTCGGGCTGGAGCACCTGACCCTGGGCCCGGACGGCGTCGAGCGAGCTGTACCACAGCTCAGCGATGCCGGCCCAGGGGCCGCGATGGGAGTCGATCTGCTGGCTGACGACGTAGCGGTGGGCGCCCTCGGTGACCTCCACCGACGCCGCAACCAGCGGAGCGTGGACCTCCAGCCAGTAGGCCTTGGCCTCCTCGTGGTCCACCCCGTCCCGGAAGGCGACGGGGTACACCATCTTCACCGCCCCCTCGGGCCGGGGGCCGTCTACGATCACGTGCTCCTCGCAGTCGAGGCGCACGAAGTCTCCAGTGAGGGGCAGGAACCCGTCGTTGGCCACGGCCGGCGGCGGGTTCTTATGCACCTGGCGCCCGGTGGCCCAGTCGTCGTACCACAGCTCGGCCATCCCGTCGTAGCGGGTGTCAGGCCTCTGCTTGAAGTGCGTCACCGAGTAGTGCCGGGCTCCCATGAGGTCCCGCACGCCCGGGGCGTGGATGTTCAACCAGTGGTCGCACAGCTGCTCGTGTGACACCTCCGGCAACCGCTTCACGAAGAACGTCAGCTTGACCATGTCGGTTGTCCCCCTGTTGTCAGTGGTCGTTCAGCCCACCCGGGCGCTGGATCCCCCGTCGACGGCGAGGGCGATACCGGTGATGAACCGGGCCTCGTCGGAGGCAAGGAACAGGGCGGCGTAGCCGATGTCCCACCCCATGCCCATCTTCTGACCCAGCGGCACCTGCCGGTCACGCGATTCCACCAGCTGCTCCCGGGTGACGTCCCGGTAGGCCAGGTTGGCGTCGATCGCCATCGGCGTGTTCATCAGGCCGGGCATGATCACATTGGCCCGGATCCCGTCGCGGGCCACGCGCAGGGCCAGGCTCTGGGTGTAGCCGTTGACCGCCGCCTTGGTCGTCTTGTACCCCACACCCGGGAACGGACTCACCGCCGCCACCGACGAGATGTTGATGATGCTGCCCGAGCCCTGGGGCCGCATCACCGGAATGGCGTGCTTACACGTGAAAATCAGGCCCTTGAGGTTGACGTCGAGCATGATGTCGAGCCCCTCCTCGGTGATCCGAGTGGGGCTCCCGTCGTGCGTGCCGATACCCACGTTGTTGTGGAGCACGTCGATCCGGCCCAGGCGTTCGGCGGCGATGGCGATCATGGCTTGACACTGGGCCTCGGACGTGATCTCGCACTGGTGGGCGAACGCCTCGCCCCCACCCTCGGCGATGCCGGCCACGGTCTCCTCGGCCCGATCCAGGTGGCTGTCGACCACCATCACCCTGGCACCGGCCCAGCCGAACAGGAGGGCGGCCGCCTTGCCGTTGCCCACGGTCTCCCCCGGGAGCTGTCCGCCCCCCACCACCACCGCCGACTTACCGGCGAGGCGGCCCTCCACGCTGGTATTGATCCCGGTGCGACTTCCCACGTCGAACGCCATGGCTGCATCCTGTCACAAGGTCGACAGGGCGCGCCCCCTGGCTGTCGGGACCGACAGAACCTAAACTGCTACAGAAAACTCGCAACGACGACGGGGGAAACCATGGCCGAGCTGAGGGACCGCAAGCCGGTGGAGAGCTGGTCGACCGATTTCGACCACTTCGACCCCACCTACCTGGCCGACCCCGACGCCGTGTGGGCCGAGCTCCGGGGCCAGTGCCCGGTGGCCCACTCCGACCGCTACGGCGGCGTGAACGTGCTCAGCCGGTGGGCCGAGGTCTACGAGGCCATCCACGACCCCGACCGGTTCACCAGCCGCCGCCTGATCATCAACGAGGTCCCCACCGACCGCCGGGGCGTGACCCTGCCTCCGATCAACCTCGACCCGCCCGACCACAACGACCGCCGCCGGGCCCTGCTCCCATTCTTCGCCCCCCCGGCGATCAAGCGCTGGGAGGAGCCGATCCGCCAGATCTGCCGCCGGGAGCTCGACCGGCTGGCCGGCCGCACCGAGGTGGACCTGGCCGTCGACTACGCCCAGGTGGTGCCGGCCGAGCTGACCGCCATCATGCTCGGCGTGCCGCTGGATGACGTCCCCATGTTCCGGGAGTGGCTCCACGACCTGCTCGAGGTGGGCCCCACCGACGAGGCCGTCATGCGGGCCACCACGGCCACGATGATGGACTACATGCGCAACCTGGCGGTGGAGCGCCGCCAGCACCGGGGCGACGACGTGGTGTCGTTCCTGCTGGAGACGGAGTTCGAGGACGGGCCCATCACCGACGACGAGCTGACCCGGATGCTCTACCTGTTCCTCATCGCCGGCATCGACACCACCTGGTCGTCGATCGGGTCGTCGCTGTTGCACCTGGCCCGCCACCCCGAGGACCGCCAGCGCCTGGCCGCCGATCCATCGCTGATCCCGATGGCGGTGGAGGAGTTCCTGCGGTTCTACCCACCGGTGTGGGTGGCCCGGATCGCCACCGAGG
>JAOUEE010000064.1 GCA_029858875.1 Acidimicrobiia bacterium | reverse complement strand
CGTGATCACCACGGTGGTGTGCCTGGTGGTGGCGTACCCCTTCGCCTACTACATGGCCACGCGGTCACCGCTTCTGCGCAACCTGATGCTCGTGTTCGTGATGATCCCGTTCTGGTCGAACTTCCTGGTGCGCAACTACGCCTGGCGGGTCATCCTCGGGCGCGACGGGGTGTTCACCCAGACCACCGAGACGCTGGGGCTGGGCACCCACGAGTTGCTGTTCACCCAGCCGGCCGTGGTGCTCGGGTTGGTGTACGGGTTCCTGCCCTTCATGATCCTGCCGCTGTACGCCTCGATCGAGCGCATCGACCTCACGCTGGTGGAGGCCAGCCGCGATCTGTACGCCAACGGCTGGCAGACCTTCCGGCGGGTCCTGCTGCCGTTGTCCATGCCCGGGGTGATCGCGGGTTCCATCCTGGTGTTCGTTCCCAGTCTCGGCGCCTACGTCACCCCGGCCATCCTGGGAGGAGCCAAGGACACGCTCCTGGGTTCGTACATCGTCGTGCAGTTCCTCACGGCGCGTGACTGGCCCTTCGGCGCTGCGCTCTCGTCGGTGCTGATGGTGATCATGCTGACAGCCACGCTGGTGTACTTCCGCTCGGGCGGGAAGAACCTGTGACCTCCACCGCTCGGCCCCGGGGCAAGGCCAGGGTCGCCCTGGCTGCCAATGCCTGGCTGGTGTACGCCTTCTTCTACGCCCCCATCGCCCTGCTGGTCGTGTTCTCCTTCAGCGCCGACCGCAACGTTGGCCGGTGGGGCGGCTTCACCACCTCGTGGTACGGCGAATTCGCCGACAACCAACCCCTGCAGGACGCCCTGTGGGTATCGGTCCGCGTGGCGGTGGTGTCCACCGTGATCTCGGTGGCGCTGGGCACCCTGGCCGCGCTGTCGCTGGAGCGCTTCCGGTTCCGCGGGCAGCGGATCTTCGACGCGCTCCTGTACCTGCCCATCATCATCCCTGACGTCACCATGGCGGTGATGATGCTGCTGTTCTTCTCACAGTTCATCGACATCCTGGACTCGGTCCTCGGCATCAGCCTGGCCAAGGGCTTCACCACGATCACCCTCAGCCACATCGCCTTCAACATCAGCTTCGTCTCGATCGTGGTCCGGGCTCGTCTGTCGGGGATGAGCGAAGGACTCGAGGAGGCCGCCCGTGACCTGTACGCCTCACGGTGGAAGGCCTTCCGGTTCATCACGCTGCCACAGATCATGCCGGGCATCGCCGGGGGCGCCCTGCTGGCCCTCACCCTGTCGCTGGACGACGTGGTGGTCACCCAATTCACGGCCGGACCGGGTGCGACCACCCTGCCGGTCTACGTGTTCGGACTGATCCGGCGAGGAGTGACCCCTCTCATCAACGCCGTATCGGTCATCATGTTGGCGGCATCGGTGCTGTTGGTGCTGCTGTCAGTCCTCATCGAGAGGCTGCGATCCAGCGGCGACGAGGTCGTTCCCGCCCCGGGAACAAGTCAGATCGGCTCATAGCAGCCGACCAAGGAGGGTCCATGAAAACCACCACACTGCTGCGGCTTCTGGCCGCAGCGCTCACGTTGGCGCTGTTCGCGGCCGCCTGCGGGAGCGACGACGACGGCGGCGGAGCCGCCACCGACGGCTCCGCCGACGGATCCGGAACCACCGCTGCCGGCGGGGACGGCGGGGACGGCGACATGGAGGTCGTGGCTTGCGGCGTGGACGAGGTCCAGGGTGACCTCAACATCTACAACTGGGCCGAGTACATCGACCCCGAGCAGCTCGCCGCCTTCGAAACCCAGTACGGCGTGAGCGTCACGATGGACGTGTACGACTCCAACGAGGCCATGCAGCCCATCATCTCGGCCGGGAACTCCGGGTACGACCTGATCGTGCCGTCGGACTACATGGTCGGCATCCTCATCGCGTCGGGCGACATCCAGCCGCTCAACAAGGACGCCATCCCGAACCTGACCAACCTGTCCGAGGAGTTCCAGGGACTCTCCTATGACCCCGACGGCACCTACTCGGTGCCCTACCAGTGGGGGTACACCGGACTGGCCGTCGACACCGAGGTGGCCGGAACCGACTTCCCCCGCTCGTGGTCGCTCGTGTTCGACCCCGAGGTGGCCGACCAGTACTCCGGTCAGATCTCGCTGCTGAACGACCCCCGCGAGACGCTCGGCGCCGCGCTCAAGTACCTGGGGTACTCGCTCAACACCACCAGTGAGGAAGAGCTGAACGAAGCCAAGGACCTGGTGGCCGACGCCTCGTCGCGGGTCACGGCCTTCGACACCGACCAGGCCGACGAGCTGCTCACCACCGGCGAGACGGCGATCGCCCATGGCTACTCGGGTGACATGTTCACCCAGTTCCAGGAGACCGACGTGCCCGAGCGGTACGTGTTCTTCGTGCCCGAGGAGGGTGGCACCCGCTGGATCGACAACATGGCCATCCCGCAGGACGCGCCCGATCCGTGCACGGCCCATACGTTCATCAACTGGCTGCTCGACGGCGAGCAGGGCGCGGCGCTGTCCAACTGGAACTACTACTCCACGCCCAACGCGGCAGCCATCGACGGCCTCGACCCGGAACTGGCCGACTTCGTCACGAGCCCCGACGTGGTGCCCGGAGGAGTCGACGGCCTGGAGGAGATCAAGGACACCGGCGAGTTCGAGATCAACTACAGCGACGCCTTCATCCAAGCCAAGGGCTGAGAGGCGAGCGAAGGGGCGGTGGCGATGGAAGAGCCACCCAGCGCACCCCCGGAGGGCGATTTCGCCTTCCGGGGGGAGCCCGGTCAGGGCAAATGGCCCGAGATGGTCTACGGCGGGGCGCTGTCGTTCCTGCGGCGCCGCTACAGCCGCGACCTCGACGGGGTGGACGTCGCCGTGTCGGGCATCCCGTTCGACTCGGCCACCAGCAACCGGCCGGGGGCTCGCCTGGGGCCGCGGGCCATCCGCGCCGCGTCCACCATGATGGCCGAGCTCAACGCCTTCCCGTGGGGATTCGATCCCTTCGCCCACCTCGAGGTGGTCGACTACGGCGACTGCCAGTTCGACTTCGGCTACCAGCACCGGGCGGTCGAGGTGATCGAGGAGCACGCTCGCCAGATCCTGGCCACCGACACGGCCATGGCCACCTTCGGTGGCGACCACTTCGTCACCTATCCGCTCCTGCGGGCCCATGCGGCGGTGCACGGTCCGATGGCCCTGGTCCACTTCGACGCCCACAGCGACACGTGGCCCGACGACGGCGACCGCCTCGACCACGGCTCGATGTTCCTGCGGGCCGCTCGTGAGGGCCTCATCGATCCGGCCCGGTCGGTGCAGATCGGGATCCGGTCGGCCAACGAGCTCGACCATGGCTTCACCATTCTCGATGCGCCGTGGGTGCACGACAACGGCGCCGCCGCGGTGGTGGCCGAGATCGGCCAGGTGGTCGGCGAGGGGCCGGTCTACCTCACCTTCGACATCGACTGCCTGGACCCGGCCTTCGCGCCGGGCACCGGCACCCCCGTCGTGGGTGGGCTGAGCACCGCGCAGGCGCTGAACATCCTGCGCGGACTGGGCGATCTGTCACTGGTGGGCTTCGATGTCACCGAGGTGGCCCCGGCCTACGATCACGCCGAGATCACCGCGCTGGCCGCGGCCACCGTCGCCCACGATCTGTTGTGCCTGCTGGCCGACCGTCAGCGGAGGAGCCGGTAGGCCCACTTCCCCACGGTGGAGGCACGATCGGTGTCGAACTCACCCCGATCGGCTCGCCCCATGAGCCCCCTCGTGGCACGGATGCCCAGCCAACGAAGCGGCTCGGGTTCCCACGAGCGTGACTCGATCCCCACCCACGGCAGGCCGACCAGGTCGGAGTCGGCACCGGTGATCAGATCGGCCAGGGTCTGACCGGCCATGTTGGCGGCGGCCACTCCCTCGCCGACGTACCCTCCGGCCGTGGCCAGACCGGCGGCGCGGTCGAATCGCACCGACGGCGTCCAGTTGCGCGGTGCACCCAGCACACCGCCCCACCGGTGGGTGATGGCCGCGTCGGTCAACGCCGGGAACAGCTCGGTCAGCGTTCGGCGGACCAACTCGTGGGCCTTGTGGTCCTGCTCGGGCCCGGGGTCGATGCGCGAGCCGAAGAGGTAGGGCACGCCCCGACCACCGAAGGCGATGCGATCGTCCTGGGTTCGCTGCCCGTAGATCACCATGTAGCGATCATCGGCGAAGGTGGGCCGCCGAGCGAGGCCGATCTCCGAGAGGGTCGCCTCCGACAGTGGTTCGGTGGCGATCATCAGGGAGTAGATCGGCACGAGGGTACGGCGCTCACCCGCCAGGTCTCGGGTGTAGCCCTCGAGGGCCCGCACCACCACGTCGGCCCGCACCGTGCCCCGGTTGGTGTACACCCGCCCGGGGGCCAACCCGGTGGCGGTGGTGCGCTCCACGATGCGCACGCCGCGGCCCTCGACCACCCCCGCCAGGCCGCGGACGAGACGAGCCGGGTCGATGGCGGCACACGGAGCGAAGAAGATGCCACCCCGCACGTCGGTGGCGTTGCCATGGGCCCGGGCCTCGTCGGCGGTGAGCAGCGCGACCTCGTCCTCGGCGAAGCCGTGGGCGCGGTGTCGAGCCACCTCGAGCCGTTGGCGCTCGGCCTGCGGCTGGTTCCGGGCGAAACGGATCACGCCACCCTTGGCGTACCCGCAGTCGATTCCCTCGTGGTCGGCCACCCGGCCCACCTCGTCGACGCAGCCGAAGAGCGTGCGGGCCTGGCGCACGGCGGCGTCGTAGCTGCTGTGAGCCGCGTAGGCGTCGACGCCGGCCGCCAGCTCACCCACCACCCATCCACCGTTGCGACCCGAAGCACCGAAGCCGCAGATGTCACGCTCCACGACCGCGATTCGCAGGGTCGGGTCCCGCTCGGTGAGGTAGTACGCCGTCCACAGCCCGGTGAACCCGCCGCCGACGATGGCCACGTCCACGTCGGTGTCACCCGTGAGGGACTCCCGGGGGTCGAGATCGCCCGGGTACTCCGACAGCCACAACGAACGCTCTCGGTAATCCGACATGCCGCGAGCCTACGATGCCGCACCGGCCCGCCGGAAGAGGGCACCCTCGGAGACTCGTCGGCAGCGAGCCGGCGCCGGCTGAGCGACAATGGGCGAACTGCACCGGCCCGCGAGGAGAGACCGCCGACGATGACCACCAACGCCGAGCTCCACGAGCGGTACCGGGCGGTGCTGCCCTCGTTCCTCAAACCGCTCTACGACGACCCCATCTCCATCGAGCGGGGCGAGGGAAGCTACGTCTGGGACGTGGAGGGACGCCGCTACCTCGACTTCTTCGGCGGCGTCCTCACCACCATGATCGGCCATGCCAATCCAGCGGTCGTGGAGGCGGTGCGGAACCAGGCCGGCAAGGTCCTGCACACCTCCACCCTCTACCTCAGCGAGCCGATGCTGGAGCTCGCCGAGGAGATCGCGGCGTTGTCCGGGATCCCCGATGCCCGAGTGTTCTTCACCACCTCGGGAACCGAAGCCAACGACACCGCCCTGCTCCTCGCCACCAGTCACCGCAAGTCCAACCAGGTGCTGGCCATGCGCAACAGCTACCACGGACGATCGTTCACGGCCCAGGCCATCACGTCGCACTCGTCGTGGTCATCCACATCGATCTCGGGGCTGGCCGTGAGCTTCGTGCAGGGCGGGTACAAGCTGCGCAGTCCCTTCCGGGACCTCGACGACGACGCCTTCACCCGCGCCGCCGTCGAGGATCTGCAACAGATCATCGACATGACCAGTGCCGGGGACGTGGCCTGCCTCATCGCCGAGCCCATCCAGGGTGTGGGTGGGTTCGCCACCCCACCCGACGGCTTCTTCGGTGACTTCCAGAAGGTGCTGGCCAACTACGGCATCCTCTTCATCAGCGACGAGGTGCAGACCGGCTGGGGCCGCACGGGCGAGCACTTCTGGGGCTACCAGGCCCACGACCTGGTGCCCGACATGCTCACGTTCGCCAAGGGCGTGGGCAACGGCATCACCCTGGCCGGCGTGGTGGCTCGGGCCGCGATCATGGAAACCATCGAGGTCACCTCGTTCTCCACCTTCGGTGGCAACCCTCTCTCGACGGCGGCCGGTCTGGCCACGCTGCGGCAGGTCAGGGATCAGGATCTCCAGGGCAACGCCCTCCGCATGGGTCAGCGGCTGCGTGACGGCCTGCAGCCGGTCGTCGAACGCAACCCGTGGATCGCCGAGCTCCGGGGCAAGGGCCTGATGTTGGCCATCGAGACCGTCCAGCCCGACGGCATCGGCCCCGACGCCGGTCGAGCCACTGCGGTGCTCGAGGCGTGCAAGGACCACTCGTTGCTCGTGGGCAAGGGCGGCCTGTACGGCAACGTCATCCGCATCACGCCGATGCTCAATGTGAGCCCGGACGAGATCGACGAGGGCGTCGCCGCACTGGCCGCCGCCATCGACGCATCGTGATCGTCTCGGGTGACCGACGGAAAGGACTGGCCAGTGGCCGATCAGAACTTCGTTGCCGGTGAATGGGCCCCGGCTCACTCCGGCGCCACCGACGAGATCATCGACCCGGCCACCGGCGAGGCACTGGGCCGCGTCCCCGCCAGCGACGCGGCCGACGTGCACGACGCGGTGCAGGCCGCGACTGCGGCGTTCGACGGCTGGTCCTCGATGGCGCCGCGGACGCGCAGCGAGATCCTCCACCGGGTGGCCGACGCGGTGGAGGAGGACATGGCCGAGCTGTCGCGCATCGAGTGCCAGAACGTGGGCAAACCCACCGGCATCATCGAGTTCGAGATGGACCTGACGCTGGACAACTGGCGCTTCTTCGCCTCGGCCGGTCGATTCCTGGAAGGCAAGGCAGCCGGCGAGTACCTGGATGGCTACACGTCCTACGTCCGCCGCGACCCCATCGGCGTGATCGGCTCGATCGCCCCGTGGAACTATCCACTCAACATGGCGACGTGGAAGCTGGGGCCGGCGCTGGCCGCCGGGAACACGGTCGTCCTCAAGCCCAGTGAGCTCACGCCGTATTCGGCCCTGCGCCTGGCCGAGATCACCGCCGACATCGTGCCCCCGGGGGTGATCAACATCGTGTGCGGCCGGGGTGAGACGGCCGGTGTGGCGCTGGTGGAGCATCCCGACGTGGCGATGGTGTCGCTCACCGGCAGCGTCGCCGCAGGCAAGGCGGTGGCCCGCGCCGCGGCCGAGAGCCTCAAGCGGGTCCATCTCGAGCTCGGCGGCAAGGCACCGGTGATCGTGTTCGACGACGCCGACATCGATGCCGTGGTGGCCAACCTCCGGGAGAACGCCTTCTACAACTCGGGCCAGGACTGCACGGCGCCCTGTCGCATCATCGCCGGCCGGCGCGTACATGATGACCTCGTTGCCCGGCTCACCGATGCGGTGGCCGACATCGTCACGGGTGATCCCTTCACCGACGGCGTCGAGATGGGCCCGCTGGTGTCGCACGCCCAACGCGACCGGGTGGCCGGCTTCGTCGACCGGGCACGTGAAGGAGGCGCCGAGGTGACCGTGGGCGGCCGGTCCCGCCCGGGGGCCGGCTTCTTCTACGAGCCGTCGGTGGTGGTCGGCGTCGAGCAGGCCTCCGAGATCGTGCAGCGGGAGGTGTTCGGACCCGTGGTCAGCGTCCAGTCCGTGCCCGACGAGGACACGGCCATCGCCTGGGCCAACGACGTCGACTACGGCCTTGCCGCCAGCGTCTGGACCAGCGATGTGGGCCGGGCCATGCGGATGACCAAGGCGCTCCGGTTCGGCACGGTGTGGGTGAACGATCACCTCCCCATCGCCTCGGAGATGCCCCACGGCGGCTTCAAGCAGTCGGGCTACGGCAAGGACATGTCCTCGTACGCCGTCGAGCACTACACCGAACCCAAGCACATCATGATCAAGCACTGACCGGCCGGTTCACCCGCCCGGGTGGACGGGGCGGTTCAGCTGTCGAAGCCGACGCCGAAGCGGTCGAGCAGACGCAGCCAAGGCCCGCGGCGCCCCTGGCGCCGGTCGGCCTTCTGGATGGCTCGCCTGGTGAGCTGCACGCCCGTCCACCGGAGCGGCTCGGGCGGGAACGGGAACGGCCGACGCTGCACCATGCCGAGGTGCACGACCTCGGTATCGCGACCGAACACCAGGTCGAGCGCCACGCGGGCACCGAAGCGGCTGGCGCCCACGCCCAGCCCGGTGTAGCCGCCGATCCAGCTGAGCCGACCGTCGAAGTCCTTCCCCCAGGCCGCGGTGAAGCGGGTGGTGGTGGCGATCACCCCGGCCCAGCGATGGCTGAATCGAACACCCTCGAGCTGGGGGAAGGTGTCGAAGAAGTGCCCGGCCAGCCGGCCGTGGATCTCATCGGATTGCTCGTGCTCGACGGCGATGCCGCTGCCGTAGTGATAGGTGGCGTCGTAGCCACCCCACAGGATGCGGTCGTCATCGGTGCGCCGGTAGTAGTGGAACTGATTGGCCGCATCGGAGAGGCCGTCGTTGTCGGCCCAGCCGATCGAGGCCAACTGCCCGCTTGCGAGGGGTTCGGTCACCAACACGTGGTCGTACACCGGAATGATCGACCGCCGCGGTCCCCGCAGCGGTCCGGGGTAGGCGTTGGTGGCCCACACCACCCGCTCGGCCTCGATCGCCGCCGACTTCGTGCGGACCGTGAGGGAGCGGTTGCCGGTGCTGATCTCGCGCACGGCCGACTGCTCGTGGATGGTCCCGCCGAGCTGTTCGACCGCTCGGGCCAGGCCGGCCGCCAGGCGCGCCGGGTCCACCAGAGCCATGTCGTTGTGGCGGACCAGACCACCGAGGTAGGTGGGCGAATCGACCCGCGCCCGCATCGCGTGGGCGTCCAACAACTCGACCCGATCACCGTGGGCGCGGTGCTCGATCAGCCCCTCGGCCAGATCGGCCAGTTGCCACGGCTCGGTGGCCACCGACGTCTCCGCCGCGCGCCGGAAACCGGCGTCGATGCGGTGGTGGGCCACGGTCGCCTCGATGGCATCGAGATTGGCCGCCCCCAGCCGGGTCAGCGGCTCGATCTCGTCGGGCCAGTGGGCGATTCCGTTGGCCAGCCCATGGGTGAGCGACGCGTCGCAGAACCCGCCGTTGCGGCCGCTGGCGCCGGTGGCCACCCGGCCCGCCTCGAGGACCACCACCATCAGACCAGGGTCGTCCTCGAGGGCCTGTAGCGCAGCCCACAAACCGGTGAAGCCACCGCCGACCACCACGAGGTCGGCTCGCGTCGAGCGGGCCAGCGCCGCTCGACCCGGCTCACCGTGCACCCCCTCCAACCAGAACACCGTCGGACGCGCCTCCCGCAGCGCCTCTCGAGCCCAGTCCACCTCCGCATTGTGGCGGGGATCAGCCATCGACCACCACCCAGAGGCCGTAGGATTCCGCAGTGGCCGATGAACTGCACACCCGACTCATCGAACCCGAATGGGCCGAGCAGCTGGAGGCCCTCGAACGGCGCTGCTTTCCCTCGATCCCGCCCGACGAGCTCTACAACGCGGCGATGCTGCGCAACCTCGCCATCGACTTCCCCGAAGGGAACTACGTGGTGTTCGCCGGGGACGAGCCCGTCGCCATGGGCCTGGGGGTCCGCGTCGATTTCGACATCGACAACTACCAGCACACATGGGACGACCTGTTCGGCAAGACCGAGGAATCCGGCGACAACCCGGCCGGCGAGTGGTACTACGGCACCGACATCTCGGTGGACCCCGCCTACCGCCGCCGGGGCATCGGACGCGACCTGTACGAACGACGCAAACAGGTCTGCCGAGATCTGAACCTGCGGGGGATCATCGCCGGGGGCGTGATCCCCGGGTACGCCGAGCACAAGCACGAGATGTCCGCCGCCACCTACGTCGAGAAGGTGGTGGCCGGTGAGCTCTACGACGGGACCTTGTCGTTCCAGCTGGAGAACGGGTTCGAGGCCCGAGGGGTGCTCGCCGGCTACCTGGAGGACCCCACCACCGACAGCTGGGCGTCGTTCATCGTCTGGCCCAACCCCGACTTCGTCGCGCACTGAGAGGCTGCCAACCATGCCACCGACCCTGCTCCACTCCTTCGCCAGTCCGGCCAAGGAGTCCTTCCGTGAACTGGTGCGGGCCGACGGGGTCCGCGTGTGGGACCGTGACGGCAAGGAGTACATCGATGCGATGGCCAGCCTGTGGTACTGCCAGGTCGGTTACGGCCGCGAGCAGATCATCGCCGCCGTGGCCGACCAGATGCGACGGCTCACCGTGTACAACACCTTCGATCCCTGGACCAGCGCGGTCGCCGAAGAGCTGGCCCAGGCGGTGGTGGGTCGATCACCGCTCGCCGATGGTCGGGCCTTCCTGTGCTGTTCGGGGTCCGAGTCGGTGGACACCGCATTGAAGTTGGCCCGTGCGGTGTCGCAGCTCAAGGGTGAGAACCGACAGATGATCCTGCGCCGCACCCGCGGCTATCACGGGGTGAACTTCGGCGGCACCACGGCCCAGGGGATCGAGGCGAACCGGGAGGGCTGGGGCGACCTGGTACCCCACTTCGTGGAGATCGACCCCGACAACATCGAATCGGCGGCCACGGTGTTCGCCGAGCACGGCGACCAGATCGCGGGGGTGATCTGCGAGCCCCTCCAGGGCGCCGGCGGTGTCTATCCACCCACCGAGGGCTACCTACGGCGCCTACGGGAGCTGTGCGACCGGCACGGTGCGCTGCTGATCTTCGACGAGGTGATCAGCGGGTTCGGGCGCACCGGCAACTGGTTCGCCAGCCACACCTACGACGTCACTCCCGATCTGATCACCTTCGCCAAGGGGGTCACCAGCGGGTATCAGCCCCTGGGTGGCGTCATCTGCTCGCGCGCCGTGTGCGACGTGCTCGAGGCGGACCCCGCATTCATCCTCCGTCACGGGTACACCTACAGCGGCCACCCGGCCGCCTGCGCCGCGGGGCTGGCCAACATCGCCATCATCGAGGAGGAGAACCTGGTCGAGCGGGCCAATCACATCGGCCGTCGCTTCACCACCGGGTTCCGGGCCCTGATCGACGACGGGACCATCGCCGGCATGCGGGGTGACGGCGCCGTGTGGGCGGCCGTACTCAACGAGGGTGCCGACCCGATCGTCATCCGAGATCGCATGGTCGACGCCGGCGTCATCGTCCGGGGCATCGTCGACTGCATCGCGTTCTGCCCACCGCTGGTGATCGAGGACGCCGACATCGATCGGTGCATCGACGTGATGGCCGAGAGCATCGCCGACTGAGCACGCCGTCGCGTCGACCGGGCGGTCAGACCGGGTCGCCCGGCGCCGTGAGCAACGGATCGGGCGAGCGACCGTAGTCCCGCAACGATCCGCGGCTGCGCAAGGCCACCGGCATCACGTCGGGTTGGCCGCTGTGACACACGGCCGGGACCAGCTGGCCCTCGGTCGCGTCGTCGGCCGCCTCCAGGTCGATGCGACGAGCCGCCGACAACCAGGTACCCCGATGCAACACGAATGCGGCCTCCACCATCTCGTCATCGAGGGTGGATTCGGCCCACCGGCTGAAGCCCCCGATGAGGCGACGCCCGGCGAAGGGTTCCGGTGATTCCAGCATCAGGTCCCGGCCCACCTCCCAGCGAAGGAGCGGCGCGCCGTCGACCAGGAGCGACGCGCCGAACGGCGGCTGGAACCAGTCGGGCACCTCGATGTCGAACTGGCGTCGGTGCCGGTCCGTCGCGGCGTGGATGACGGCCAGCACGGCGAGGTCCAACCAGTGGGTGCAGTGCAGACGGGGATCGAGGCTGGCCACCACGTGCTGTGGCCGTCGAGTGAGCGTCACCCCGACCAGTTCGGTCAGGCGGGCGCCGGCGTCGGGACA
Source organism: Acidimicrobiia bacterium (assembly GCA_029858875.1). GTDB lineage: Bacteria > Actinomycetota > Acidimicrobiia > Acidimicrobiales > SHLQ01 > JAOUEE01. The sequence continues at coordinate 3,148 of JAOUEE010000064.1, read as the reverse complement.
GGTGGTCCACGGCACCCGGACCGGCTCACCCTCGACGCCCGTCACCACCTCCCCGTCGTGGGCGAGGCGCACCCGGTAGTGGTGCATCTCGTCCTCGACCGCCCCCAGGACCAGACCCGGGGACTCGGTGACCAGGCGTATCCGTCGCCGGAACGAGCCGGTGCCGTGACGATCGGCGAAATCCGTCGGCGGACGCACCGGTCGACGAGCCCAGACCCGCTCAGACCTGGTCGCGGAGGAAGCGGCGCAGGATCTTCCCCGATGCCGACTTGGGGATCTCGTCGATGAACTCGACCATCCGGATCTGCTTGTAGTGGGCGACGTGCCCGGCCACGAAGTCGCGTAGCTCGGTCTCGGTGGCCTCGTGCCCGGGCTTGAGCACGACGAAGGCCTTGGGCAGTTCACCCGCCTCTTCATCGAGTACGCCGATCACCGCGACGTCCGCCACGGCCGGGTGGGTGACGAGCAACGCTTCGAGCTCGGCCGGCGGCACCTGGAATCCCTTGTACTTGATGAGCTCTTTCACCCGATCGACGATGTACACGTGGTGGTCGTCGTCGATCCGAGCCACGTCACCGGTGTGCAGCCAGCCGTCGGCGTCGATGGTGGCCGCCGTGGCCTCGTCGTTGTTGAGGTACCCCTTCATCACCTGCGGACCGCGCACCCACAGCTCGCCCTCACCGCCGACCGGCTGGTCGTTGCCTTCTTCGTCGACGATGCGGCACTCGGTGTTGGAGATGGTCACCCCACACGAGCCGGGCTTGCCCTGCCCGGCCGGGGTGGCGTGGCTCACCGGCGAGAGCTCGGTCATGCCGTAGCCCTGCACCACCTCGCAATCCACTCGTGCCGCCGCTTCGGCGGCCAGCTCGGCGCCGAGGGGTGCGGCGCCCGAGAACACCTGCTGGAGTGAGCTCAGGTCGAACGTATCGATCAGCGGGTGCTTGGCCAGGGCCAACACCATGGGCGGAACTGCATAGAAGCGGGTGACCTTGTTGTCCTGGATCAGCCGGAGGGCACCCTCGAGGTCGAATCGGGGCATCGAGATGACCGTGCAGCCCGATGCCAGCAGTCCGTTCATGAGCACCTGCATGCCGTAGATGTGGAAGAACGGCAGCACGGCCAGCGCCACCTCGCCCTCGTCGTAGGTGAGGGTGGTGCTCATCTGCTCGAGGTTGGCCACCAGGTTGTAGTGGGTGAGCATCACCCCTTTGGCCAATCCGGTGGTGCCCGACGAATAGGGCAGCACCATCACCTGCTCGTGCACGTCGACCGGCACCTGATCGATCTCGTTGCCGTACAGCGCGGTGAACGACTCGGCGCCCTCGGCGTCGCCGATGACGTAGATCTCGGTGACGCTGGTGCCCTCGATGGCCTCCTGGGCCACGGACAGCACATCCCCGACCGTGATCATGAGGGTGGCGCCGGAGTCCTGGAGCTGGTGCCGAAGCTCCTCTGCGGTATAGGTGGGATTGAGCGTGGTGACGGTGGCACCCGCCGTGGCGACGCCGTGGAAGATGATGGCGTACTCGGGCACGTTGGGGGCCATGAGGGCGAGGGTGTGACCGGGCCCGAAGCCCCGGCCGACCAGTCCCCCCGCGAAGCGACGGATGTGGCTGGCCAGTTCGGCGAAGGTGTAGGACCGGCCAGTGACGCCACACACCATCGCCGCCCGGTCGGGGATGTCGGCCGCGCACCGCATCACGTACTCGGTGAGGGGAACCTCGGGAATGGTGACGTCGGGCAGCGGACTGGTGTGGATGGTGACCATGGCCGTCATCATCGACGGCCGTCGAGTGGCACGCAACCGAAGCCGACAGGCGGGTTCGGACCGGGCGCCGATACCGTCACGGCATGGCCAGCACGACTCCCTGGCAGATCATGCACTCGATGAGCCGTACCGACGACGCATCGGCGGTGGAGCTGCGGCCCGGCACCACCCGTCGCGTCTGGCGCTACGCCCGTCCGTACAAGGCCATGATCACCGGTTTCGTGATCAGCCTGGTTCTGATCGCCGTCCTCAGCCTGCTGCCGCCGTTGCTCTTCGGCCGGATCATCGACGGAGCCTTGATCGAAGGCGACCGTAGCCAGCTCAACCGGCTGGGTCTGATCCTGCTGGTGGCCGCCTTCGCGGTGGCCGGGATCGGGCTGTTGGAGCGTTTCTGGTCGTCCCGCATCGGTGAGGGTCTCATCTACGACCTACGGGTGGAGCTGTTCGATCACGTGCAGCGCATGCCCATCGGGTTCTTCACCGCCACCCAGACCGGCACGCTCATCAGTCGGCTCAACAACGATGTGATCGGGGCGCAACGGGCGTTCACCGGGACGCTGGGCACGGTGGTCGGAAACATGATCGGCCTGGTCACCACGCTCATCGCCATGTTCGCCCTCGAGTGGCGCCTCACCCTGCTGGCCCTGTTGCTCCTGCCGATGTTCGTCTGGCCGGCCAAGCGCGTGGGCCGCAACCTCCAGTCGATCACGCGGGAGGGCATGAACCTCAACGCGTCGATGAACACCACCATGACCGAGCGCTTCGGAGTGGCCGGTGCCCTGCTGGTGAAGCTGTTCGGGCGCCACGACCAGGAACAGGAGGAGTTCGCCGACCGGGCCGGCCGGGTGCGTGACATCGGCGTGCGCAGCGCCATGTACAGCCGCAGTTTCGTCACCGCCCTCAACCTGGTGGGCGCGGTGGGCACGGTCCTCGTCTACTGGCTGGGCGGCACCATGGTGATCAACGGCACCATCACCATCGGCACGCTCACGGCGTTGTCGCTGCTGGTGGCGGGCATCTACACCCCCCTCACCAGCCTCAGCACGGCCCGGGTCGACATCATGACCGCGTTCGTCTCGTTCGAGCGGGTGTTCGAGATCATCGATCTGCCCAATCCGATCGCCGAGGGGCCCGATGCGCAGCCGCTGCCACCGGTCACCGGCGAGATCCGCTTCGACCACGTCAGCTTCGCGTACCCACCGGGCGACGATCCGCTCACCGCCGCCAGCGAGGCGGGGCCGACCGAGGAGTCCGAGGTCCTCCACGACATCGACCTCACCATCGAACCCGGTCAGCTGGTGGCCATCGTGGGCCCGTCGGGGGCCGGGAAGTCGACGCTCACCAGCCTGGTCCCCCGGCTCTACGATGTCACCGATGGTG
>JAOUEE010000065.1 GCA_029858875.1 Acidimicrobiia bacterium | reverse complement strand
AGTCTGGTCCTGTCGGTGGTGATCGCGGCGCTGGCCAAGGCGGTGGCCATCGCTTTCGACCTGTCACCCACCCTCACCCTGCTGGAGTTCATCGTGGTGTCGGCGATCGGTGGCGTGCTGGCCTCGGCCGTGGTGCTGGGCATCACCCTGCTGCTGGCGGCCGGATCCGTTCGCTACGGCTGGGACCTCGACAACGTGACGGCACCGCTCGTCACCGCCACCGGAGACATGGTCACCGTTCCCGCCCTGCTCGTGGGAACCCTGTTCATCGATCACGGAGCGCTGACCACGGTGCTGGCCGTCGCGCTGGTGACGGCAGCGGCCATCGGCGTGGTGGCGGCATTGCGGTCGAGTCTCGACCGGGTCCGCCAGATCACCATCGAGTCGCTACCCGTGCTGGCCGTGGCCGGTGTGCTCGACCTGGTGGCCGGGGTCACCATCGAGAAGCGGGCTGACGAGTTCTTCACCTACGAGTCCTTGCTGGTGCTGTTGCCGGCGTACCTGGGCCTGGCCGGTGCGTTGGGCGGCATCCTGTCCAGTCGGCTGTCCACGGGGCTGCACCTCGGTCTGGTGGCCCCGTCGCCCGTGCCCGGGCGTCCGGCCCGCCGCTCCATGGTCGGGGTGTTCGCGCTGGGCTTGCCGGTCTTCGCCCTCATCGGAGCGACGTCGCACCTCGCGGCCGAAGTCGCCGGCTACAGCCACCCCGGACTGGGGCGCATGGTCGCGGTGGCGGTCAGCGGCGGGGTGTTCGCCGTGATCCTGGTCGTGCTGGTGGCCTACTACGGCACACTGGCGGCGGTCCGGCTGGGGCTCGATCCCGATACCTACGGCATTCCCCTCGTGACGTCCACGCTCGATGTGGCCGGCGCATTCACCCTGATCCTCGCCATCGTCGCCTGGGGGCTGTCGTGAACAGTCGAAGTGGAACGGCAAATCGTTCTACGCTCTGGGCCTTCCGGCTGACGAATCCACCGATGACCGAGAAGACCCCTTTGCTCCCCTCGATCAATCCCGCCTCCACCCCGACCCGACCGGCACCAGCGGCCAGCAGGCTCGCCGCCCCTGGGCCCGGTGGCTGACGTGGACGACCGACCACGCAACCTCCGGGCCATGCTGGCCGAGTCCAAGGACACGTCCGAGCTGATGGTCGACCTGGCCTACGCCGCCGTGTACTTCGGAGATCCCGACATGGCCGAGGAGGTGGGTGAGCTCGAAGACAAGCTCACCGAGCTGGTCCGGGACATGCGCGGGGTCTGTGTGCTTGCCGCTCGTAGCCCCAAGGAGTCCGAAGCCATGAGCTCGGTGCTGCAGGTGGTCAGCGCCATCGAACGCATCGGTAACGACGCGGTCGACGTGGCCCGGGTGGTCACCCACAAGCTCGGCATCCCGGCACAGCTGCTGGTCGACCTGGCCATGGCCCAGGAGGTCTCGCACCGCGTCCTCGTCAGCGAGGGTTCCCACATGGCCAACCGGCCGGTCTCGGCCATGGAGCTGCCGGTGGCCACCGGCATGCGCATCATGGCCATCCGCCGCCATCGCGACTGGATCATCGATGTCGACGGCGACGTGGTGATCACCCCCGGCGACGCGCTGTTCCTGCGCGGCTCGCCCGACGGCATCACCCGTCTGCGCGAACTGGCCGCCGCCCCTCCCTGGGCCGCCGCGCAACCGGCCGAGGACACGGTGGTCACCGACCTGGATCGGGCCGTCGACGTACTGGTCGAGATGAAGAACCTCTCCGAGGCGGCGGTGGGCCTGGCCTATTCGGCCCTCGTGCTGGGCGACGCCACCTTGGCGTCGGAGGTGCACCACCTCGAGGACCGCCTCGACGAGATGAAGGACCGGTTGGAGCTGTGGGTCCTGCGGGCGGCGGCCGACAACCTCGATCCCTCACCGCTGCGGGGTCTGCTCCACCTGGCCGAGGCCGCCGAGGACATCGGAGACCAGGCCCAGCAGATGGTGCGCCTCGTCGAGGACAAGGACGACGTCCACCCCGTGCTCGGCCTGGCCCTGGGCGAGTCCGACGATGTGGTCATGGAGGTGCCCGTGGCCAAGGGCAGCACCTGCGACGGGGTCACGTTGAGTGACCTGCGGTTGGGCATCGAGCCCGGTTTCGGGGTGCTCGCCATCCGACGGGGGGGTGCCTACCTGTATCGTCCACGGGGTCATGTGCGCCTGCACGCCGGTGACGAGCTGATCGCCAGTGGTCCCGACGAGGGACGAGCCATGCTGGCCGAGCTCTGTGGTTGGCGGCTGGTCGAAGACGAAGACACAGGGGAGTACGAGCTGCTCCCCGCGTAGCTGCCGGAAGACGATGATGTCCCCACACTGTGTTCTGACCGTTCATGCCCACCCGGACGACGAAGCGTCCAAAGGCGCGGGCACGATCGCCCGCTGTCACGCCGAAGGCATCCGCACCGTGCTGGTCTGCTGCACCGGTGGCGAGGTGGGCGACATCTTGAACAAGGCGATGGACACCCCCGAAGTGCGAGCCGACCTGCCCGGGGTGCGACGGGCCGAGCTGGCGGCGGCGGCCGACCTGATCGGGTATGACGAAGTGGTGATGCTGGGCTACCGGGATTCGGGGATGCCCGACTCCGAGGCCAACGCCCACCCCGACTGCTTCGCCCGGGCCGACTTCGACGAGGCCGTCGACCGGCTGGTGGCCATCATCCGGCGGGCGCGGCCGCAGGTCATCGTCACCTACAGCGACGACCAGCGCGGCTACCAGCACCCCGATCACCTCCGGGTGCACGACATCAGCCTGCCCGCCTTCGACCTCGCCGGTGACCCCGACCACCGACCCGATCTCGGTCCGGCCTGGGAACCGCTGAAGCTGTACTACACCCAGTGGTCGCGAGCCCGCATCGAGGCCCGCCACAAGGCCTTCCTCGACCAGGGTCTCGACTCGCCCTACGACGACTTCTGGTTCAAGCGGCCCAGCCAGGACGACCGGATCACCACCCGGGTCGACGTGTCGGACTACTACGAGGCCAGGGTGGCCGGTCTGCGGGCCCATGCCACCCAGGTCGACCCCGAGTCACCCTTCTGGTTCGGACTGCCGGCCGACATCGACCGGGCCGCCTACCCCTACGACGACTACGTGCTGGCCCGGTCGCGTGTGTCATCGTCGACCCCCGAGTCCGACCTCTTCGCCGGTATCTCCGAACCCGCGTCGGCGACCCGCTGAGGAGCGCCCTCGTGACCGAGTACTTCTCCGACGAGTGGTTCGAGCGGTATCGCGAGGCGGGGTCGCGGCTCCCCGAGATCGCCGGGGCCGACGCCACCATCACCTACGAGGTGGGTGGGGCGCCGTCGGGGAAGGTTCGCTGGAACGAGACCATCGAGTCCGGTCGGATCACCCGGGTCGACTCCGGCAAACGGGCCGATGCCGACATCGCCATCACCTGGACGTTCGACGAGGCGCAACGCCTGCTGCAGGGTCAGACCAGCTTCGACGCGTCGTACATGGAGGGCCGCACCAAGGTGGAGGGTGACTACGTTCTCTGGATCCTCGATCTGCGTGCCATGCGCGAAACCGACCAGTGGGCCACGTTCCTGGCCGAGGTGGCGGCCACGACCTGACGGCCGTCGGTCTCAGCTGCCTCGCTGCTGGGCGGCGGCCAATGGGGCATAGCCGATGGTTTCGATCCCGGCCCGTTCGAGGGTCTGGGCCACGGCCGGGTCCATCAACTGACGGTGGGCCTCGACCCGTCGGGGCCACGACGGGTCGGCCGCTCGTATCTCCGGCGTGTCGATGGCGGGCTCCAGGTGCACTTCGGTCACACCCGGTTCGAGCTGCTCGATCAGCTCGTCGACGTCGAAGTCCTGGCCGGCCGCGGCGTGATGGAAGTGGTCGGGCATCAGGATGTGCTCCTCGGCGGCCAGCTGGCGGAACGGGAACCCGGCCCGCTCGGCTGCCTCCTCGCTCTCGAGGCGCAACGGGAGGCCGAACTCCGAACCCAGGTCGAGGTACACGTCGAAGAACTCGGGCCGTTGCTGGAGAGCATTGAGGTGGGTGCTGAGGTGGGTGACCCGAAAGCCCCACAGCACGGCTCGCTCGACCTGGGCCCGGCACTCGCGTCGGACCTCCTCGAGGTCGGCGTGGTCCCACAGGTCGGCTGCGGTGCGGGGGAAACCGCCGTCGCCGTCGAGCAGCGACGGAGCATGGGTGATGGGACCCCAACGCACGGTGTCGAGGGGCGCGCACAGCGTGAGGTGCACGCCCACGTCGTCGCCCCGGAACTCGTGCGCTGCGGCCCGGGCCCAGTGACACGGCACGGCCAGCGTGGCCGTGGTGGCCGCGCCGTTGCGCAGCACGTCGTACACCCCGACATTGGCCGCGTGCAGCGAGCCCAGCAGGTCGGCCGAGATGATGAGGAGGCGGGCATCGTCGGCCCGGCCCAGTCGTTCGGTGAGCTGGCTCACGGAGGTGACGCTACCGGGTGGGCTCGGCACTCGTTGGGGATTCGAGGGGAACATCGGCCCCGCCACACACCGTCCAGAGCCCCTGCCCCCGGTCCCGGGCCAGCCGCTGCGCGGCCCGCAACTCGCCGGCGTGGGCCCGGTTGGGTTCGATGATCAACACGTCGGCGAAACCGGTGGCCACCAGCTGGTGGTTGACGAACAGGCCATCGTGGCTGCGGTACACGTAGGCCAGCAGACGGCCGAACCGGTCGCGGGCCTCCACGTCGCGTACCAGCAGGACCGAGGTGCCCGGAGGGAGGAGCTGGGCCGTCTCGGCGCTGGCCTCGGCGCCGAAGCATTGCGGTGGCCGGTTGGGGTCGACGGATTCGGGGGTGTCGATGCCCAGCAGCCGTACCCGTTCGGTCTGGCCCCGGGTGGTGACGTCGATGGTGTCTCCGTCGATCACCGCGCGCACGACGGCGTTCCCACCGTCGACGGGCTGCGCGGTGGACTGGGCGCAGGCGCCGATGGCCAGCAGACAGACGGCGACGAAGGCAAGGGTACGGGCCAGCATCGGCGCGGCGATCAGGCGGCCAGGGAGTGCTCGTCGGTGTCGGTCTCGTGGGGCCGCTGCGCCCGCGCCTGGGCCAGGGCGGCTCGGGCATCGGCCACGCCCCGACGTCCGATCTCGCGGGTGCGGGGATCGAGCCGCCACGGCGTGCCTTCGTCCAGGAGGAGGAGTTGCTGACTCATGATGCGAGTATGCAGAGGGGGTCTGACACTCTTCGGGAGGCGACATGACGATCCTGTCAAAGCTCATGAGCCGGGCCGGTCTCGGCCTGGCCCTGCTCGCCGCGGTGGCCGCCTGCGCCAGCGACGATCCCGGTGGGTCGGGGCCCGCCGAGGCGCCGGCCGGGGCGTCCTCGACCACCGCGCCCGGCGATGGTCACGACGCTACCTCGTCGATCCCGCCGTCCTCCACGACGATCTCCGCCGCCTCATCGCTCGCCATCACGGTGGCCGGCGTGGTCGAGGGCGAGGCCATCGACGCCGCCTTCACCTGTGACGGCGACAACGAGGGGCCGGTCGTGTCCTTCGACGGGGTTCCCGACGGCACCGAGAGCCTGGCACTGGTCGTCGATGATCCCGACGCACCCACCGCTGATCCCTTCGTGCACTGGGTGGTGTACGGCATCGAACCCGACACCGACGAGGTCACCGACGGCCGGACCGGGCTCCGCTACGGCGTGAACGATCTGGACACCACGGCCTGGTTCGGGCCGTGCCCGCCACCCGGCGACGGGCCCCACACCTACCGCTGGCGACTGTGGGCACTGGGACCGGTGCCCGAGCTGGTCGACGGGCTCGACGGGCGCGCCCTCGAGCGGGCCGTGGTCGACGCGGTGCTGGCCGAAGACCTGTTCGTCGCGACCTACGAGCGGGCCTCGTGAGCTGACGGTGCGGCCGGGCGAGGCTGGTCGGAGACGACGCCGCGTGGCACGCTCTGACTCCGCCACGACTGGAGCAATCGGTGCCGAGATACGGAATGACCGTGCCCTTCCCCGGCCCTCTGCACGCGCAGCGCGAGCCCTTCCAGCAGCTCGAGGCCCTGGGCTACACCGATCTGTGGTCCGCCGAGGCCAGCGGAGTCGATGGGCTCACCCCGCTCGCCCTCGCCTCGGTCTGGACCGATCTGCGGCTGGGCACGGCCATCCTCCCGGCCTTCACGCGCGGCCCGGCGCTGATGGCGCAGAGCATCGCCGGGCTGGCCTCGGCCGCACCGGGCCGGTTCGTGGCCGGCATCGGCTCGTCGTCCAACATCATCGTGGAGAACTGGAACGCCATCCCCTTCGACGAGCCGTTCAAGCGCACCCGTGACCTGGTGCGCTTCCTGCGGGTGGCGCTCAGCGGTGAGAAGGTGGTGGAGGCCTACGACACGTTCGAGGTGAAGGGCTTCCGCCTCACCGACGTGCCCGAACAGCCGGTGCCCATACTCGTGGCCGCTTTGCGGGAAGGCATGCTTCGCCTGGCCGGCCGCGAGGGTGACGGTGCCATCGTCAACTGGTTGTCGGCCGACGACGTCACCACCGTTGCCCGGCTCGTCAACGAGCAGGGCCCCGACAAGGAGATCGTGGCCCGCCTGTTCGTCTGCCCCAGTGCCGATCGCGATGCCGTGCTACCCATGGCCAAGTACGCGATGGCCGCCTACCTCAACGTGCCCGTGTACCGGGCCTTCCACGAGTGGATGGGACGGGGCGAGGCCCTGGCCGAGCACTGGGAGCAATGGGCGGCAGGGGATCGCAAGGGTGCTCTCGAGAAGATCCCCGATGCGGTGGTCGATCAGCTGATCATCCACGGATCGGTGGACGAGTGCTTCGACCACATCCAGCGCTACCTGGCCAATGGGATCACCTGTCCCGCCCTCATGCTCATGCCCCTGAGCCCCTTCGACATGGCCGAAGCCGTGGCCGGGCTCGCCCCCCGGAGCAGCTGAGGCTCTACTCGGGCTCGCGGCAGGCCGCTTCGAGATGGGCGACCAGGTCAGAGAGCCGGCTCGAGGCGTTGAGTCCGCTCGTGGACGGCATCAGATAGACCGGTGCACCGCCCACCTGGACGCCCTGCCACCCGGGCACGGCACGTGGATCGGCGACCGCTCGCCACCCGGCCAGTCCGACGAAGCAGATGGCCCTGGGCGCCAACCACTCGACCTGGCGACCGATCCGTTCGAGCCCGTCGCGGTACTCCTGGCGGGTGAGCTCGCTGGCACGCGGGGTGGCCCGCTTCACCAGATCGGTCATGCCCACTCGGTGGTGGTGCAGCGCATGCCGGGGATCGCGATCGCGGGTCACCAGACCCGACGTCAGGGCGGCAGGCCAGAAGCGATTGCTGGGTGACACGAACCCCACGCCCGCGTCGGCCGAGTGCAGCGACGGGTTCAGGCCACAGAGCAGCAGGTGGAGGCCGGCCCCGACGGTGTCGGGCAGGGTCGCCAACCGACGGAGCCGTATCCGCAGGCTCGACACGGCGGCTCCCTGCGGCCGTCGATGGCGCCAATCGGTGATCTCGAATCCGGCGCCCACGATGGTGTCGGTCAACGACCGACGATCCCAGGTGGAGAAGAGGCGACCGGGGAAGTCGTCATCGTCGAAGCGGATGGCCTCCGCAGGTTCGTCGCCGAACACCACCAGATCCACCTCGGCGTCGACCCGGAGGCTGCGGTGCAGATCGGCCAGCGCGGCCGGCACCTGTGATCGGGGCAGGTGGACGTACACCTTGGAGGCCAACGCGCCGCCGATCGAGCGGTTCCGGAAGGGCAGGGCGGTGGCATCGGCCAGGATCCGGGGGTGCCCGGGGGCGTGTTCGGCCACCAGGTCCAGCATGGCCGGGGTGGCGTCCAGCGCGATCGTGTCCGGTCCCAGGTGTGGGGTGAACCACCCGGGGCCGCAACCGATGTCGACGAACGGGCCGTCGTGGCGGGACTGCACATCCCGGCCGAACGCGGCTGAGGCGTGGTGATCGGGAGCGCGTCGGTCCCGCCATGACACCGCGTCCCGCTGATAGCGGCGCAGGGTTTCGGGATCGCCGGCGGGCGGGGGCGCGTCCCGGCTCAATCGCCGAAGAAGGCGTGCTGCAGCCGGCGCATGCCCCTGATCCAGCGGCGGTGATCGTCGGCCCGGCGCATGGCGTATTCGTGTACCTCGGGATGGGGCAGGATCAGGAACTGGTCGATGGCCAGGCCCGCGACGACGGCCTCGGCCACGTCCTCGGGTTCGATGGCCCCCTGGGCGAGGGTGGCCTGCACACCGGAGAACTCGGACTCGGTCATCGGTGTGCGGACACCCTGCGGGCACAGGCAGCTCACGCCGATCCCCTGGTCGCCGTAGGTGATGGAGATCCACTCGGCCAGGGCCACCGCGCCGTGCTTGGTGACCGAGTACGGGGCGTCGCCCAGCTGGGTCAGCAGGCCGGCGGCCGACGCGGTGTGGAGCAGATGGCCGCCACCTCGCTGGATCATGCGAGGCACGAGGCAGCGGGCCGCGTACACGTGACCCATCACGTTGACGTCGAAGCAGCGCCGCCACTCGTCGTCGGGTGCGTCGAGACCGGCCCCGGCCCCGATGCCGGCGTTGGAGCAGAACAATCCGATCGGGCCCAGCTGCTGCTCCACCTGATCGACGAGGGCGATCACGGCCTGCTCGTCGCTGACATCGCACTCGATGCCGGGCACGTCCAACTGCTGGGCCACGTCGTCGAGGGCCGGTTGTTGGATGTCGGCGATGGCGACGGTGGCGCCCTCGGCGAGGAAGCGAACGGCCAGTGCCTTGCCGATCCCCGATGCGCCGCCGGTGACCACGATGACCTTGCCCTCGATCTGCATGGAGCCGATCGTAGGCCCCGTCGGCCGGTGGCGGCCGGCCACGATGGATGTCCTCGGTGATTCGGATGACCCTTCTTGTGGGACGAAAGTCCCTCCCGGGCGTGTTACCCCACCAGGATGGCCTAAGGTGTGCAAACGGCCGAACGGCCCGTTGGAGACCATGAGAGGGTGACCTGCATGACCGAGACACTCGACCGCCAGCAAGTGATCCAGGCTCTCGAGTTGATCGATCGCGGCCTCGGCGACCTGCAGCGGCGCCGTCTTGTCAGCACCGACGAGATGGCCGACCTCCTGCTCGACGTCCGTTCACTGCTGGCCGCCCCCTTGGTCGAGCTCGGCGACGCCCCCGTCGCCATCACGAACTGACCCGGCCGGTAACAGGGTCGGACCCGGTTACCGGTCAGGCGAAGTCGAGGAGCTCGTCGAAGGCGGCTCCGATGGCGCGCACCAGCGCCCGGCTGTCGGCGACGGCTCCTCGGTCGATGTGCAGACCCATGTCGAGCGAGCCGCAGTAGCTCATCAGGGTCAGGTTCCAGGCTGCGCCCATGAGTGGCCCGATGGGGTAGTTGGCCTCGACGTGGCTGCCCGCGATGAACAGGTCGAACGGTGCCGCCCGCACATTGGAGGTGGCGAAGTCCAGCGTGGCCACCTGACGGCCGAGGACCTCGCCGATGGCCACCGCGGGAAGGCGGTTGGCCAGACCGGCCATCTGGTCGAGCAGACCCAGGGCGGGCGCGGCCTTCACGGCCTGGAGCGCCTTGCTGATCTCCACGACGTGGAAGTCGGCTGGATGATCCACGCCGGCCGGTAGCTCGACCACCGCCGGACTGAACGAGTTGCCGCCGGCCGAACCGTCGGTGCGGGTACTGACGGGCATGGTCATGCGGTACCGGGTGGGTCTGGCGCCTGCGTCGACGTGCACCCGCGTGGCACCCCGGGTGGCGGCGGTGACCAGCACGTCGTTGAGTGAGACACCGAGGTTGGCTGCCGCCTGCTTGGTGCGGGGGAATGGACGACGCAGCGTCTCGAAGGCCCGGTCCATCGATCGCTCGTTCCAGAGCGGTGCCCGCCCCCTGGCCAGAATCGCCTGCCCGGCCATCCAGCGAGCGGCACCGGCCGAATCCCGCACGGTGTCGCGTACCCGTTCGGCCAGTCGGAGCGGGTTGAGCGAGAGTGATCCGCCCGGAGCCGGCTGTCGCTCGGCCCGGTCGTGGTCGAAGCGCAGATCCTGGGCCGAGATGAGCGGCGCGGTGGCGTCGGGCGAGGCGTCCATCAGCGACGCCGACATCTTGATGCCGCCCTGACCGTCGGTGATGGCGTGGTGCAGCTTCCAGACCATGGCGGCCCGGTCGCTGGCCTCGTCGAGCAGGACGAGGAACAGCCACGGCGGCCGTCCCTCGGGGAACGGCTCGTGCAGCACCTCGAGGGCCCGACGGCGCACGGCGGCCGGGGACCACTTGCGGCCGAGGGGACGCACCTGCACGTGCTCGTCGCTGTCGAAGTCCCTGACCTCGACCCAATGACCGTCCTCGATGCGCTGGCGCAGGCGGACGAAACCCTCGGCCGTCTCGGCCATACGGGTCCGCAGGCGTTCCATGTCGGGATGGCCGTCCAGCACGGTGAGATTGGCGAAGGTCGACCGGAACCGCGGGTCCCGCTCGATCGAGATCATCAACTCCTCGGTGGGCGACAGGGGGTCGCGGCGCAACTGGCGGTTCACGCCCACCGCCCCAGTGGCCAGGACCGGCGCGCAGCCCGCGCCAGCACCGCGCCCAGAGCCGCCCCGGCCACCACGTCACTGGCGTGGTGGATCCGAACGTGGATGCGACTGGAGGCCACGATCACGGCGAGGGCGTAGTACACGGGCTCCAGGCGACTTCGGTCGCTCAGCAGGCCGGCGGCCAGGAAGGCCGAGCTGGCATGACCCGAGGGGAAGCTGCTGGTGAGCGGGGTGCGCAGACGGTGCGGGCGCTCGACATCGGGCACCGGGCGGCGCCGCCGGAACAGCGACTTGATGGCCCCGTTCACCAGCGCCGACTCTGCTCCCAGGGCCACCGACTGACGGACCGTGCTCTCGATGCCGGCCGGCCCCAACCCGCGGGCCACACCCAGGAGATGCCAGATCAGGCTCCAGTCGCCCAGCTCGGAGGCGGTGTAGAAGAGCCTGTCGGCCGTCGCGTTGCCCCGAAGTGTCCCGAAGCCCCGGTCGACGAGGTCGTCGAAGTGGTCCACGGACTGGCTCAGGGCTGAGCGGATGCTTTCAGGCACGGCGGGCAATCATGGAGGATCTCGACCCAGTAGGCAATCACGACGTCCCAGTTCTATCGGCCCGGAGGCCCGACAAACGAGACCCGGCCCATGTTCTGTCCGCCTCGCCGGCCGCCCTACAGTGACACGATGGCCATCCAGGACGACACCCATCTTCGCCGCGGGGCCAAGGTCTACGCCGCCGAGGACCTCCCCGGTGTCCCCGAGGGCACGCCGGGCAAGGTCGTGGTCTCGGTCGGGCTGACCTGGATTCGATACCGGGTGCAGTTCGCAAACGGTGTCGAGCTGGGCACCCTCGATCGGTCGGTCCTGGCCAGCGAACGCGAGTGGGCCGACCGGACCCCCACCGCCGGCTGATCCGGCCCGATGGTTGCCTGCCCCACCATCGAGACGGCACGACTGACCCTGCGGCCCTTCCACGAAGGTGACCTCGACGCCTATTTCGCCGTGCTGGACACCGCACCCGTGCGGGCCGCCCTCCACACACCCGACACCTTCGATCGGGGCGGCGCCTGGGAGCAGATGGCGATGTGGCTGGGCCAGTGGGCGCTGCGGGGCACCGGTCAGTGGGCTCTGGTCGAGCGGGAGACCGACCGTCTGGTCGGGCGGGCCGGGTTGCACCAACCGGAGCGTCCCGGCTGGCCCGGTATCGAGGTGGGGTGGGCGCTGCATCCCGACCACTGGGGGCGGGGCTTCGCCACCGAGGCCGGCCAGGCTGCGGTCGACTACGGCTTCGATGAGCTGGGGGTGGACCAGCTGTGCTCGGTGATCCTGCCCGAGAACGTCTCGTCGCAGGCGGTGGCTCGGCGCCTCGGCTTCGAGTTGCGCGAAAGACGGGTGCTGTCCCACTTTCCCGACCAACCCCACGGGATCTGGTGGAAGACCCGCCCCATTTCCGAACCGGTCGGGTGATGCGGCACGGTTGATCGTGGCGCACCGGTCGCGGCGGCTGAACCGGGTCAGGCTGGTGGAGCGTAGGCGCCGGGGCCGGTGAGCATGCCGCGGTGCCAGCGCCGGGGGGTGACCAGCATGGCTCGGGGGTAGTCCTCGAACAGCCACCGGGCGAAGTTGCGGCGGGTCCAGGCCGTCGTGCCGGCGATGCGGACCGCGGCCCGAGCCGTCAACGGTCGGGCCAGCAGTCGACCGAGGGTCACGGCCATGCGATGGTCGGCGAACAGGTGGTGGTGAACGGCCTTCTGGTAGGCCGGTCCCACGGAGGTCGGTTGGCATCCGTCAGCGATGGCCTCGGCCGCCTCCACCCCGGTCAGCAGCGCTTGACCGATTCCCTCACCGGTCATGGGGTCGGTGGCCCCGGCGGCATCGCCCACGAACAACACCCGTCCGATGACCAGCTCGACGTCGGTGATGCGGGCCGGAATCGGCCACGACCGGTGGGGCCCTTCCGGCTGGGCGTCGGCGCCCAGCGCCCGACGAATGGCCGGGCGATCGGCCAAGCCCTCCCAGAGGCGATTGAGGTCGGCTCCCTTGCGGCGGTCGTCCCGCAGCACGCCGAAACCGAGGTTCACCCGCCGGTCACCCACAGGGAAGGACCAGGCGTAGCCCGGAAGCAGATCCTCGTCGAACCACACCCAGAGCTCATCGGCGGCCGGCCCGGAGACGAGCTCGAAGTACTGGCGAAAGGCCTGCCACTCACCTCGGGGGCGGGTCCCCACATCGCCACCGACCATCCGTCGCACCGGCGACCACATGCCGTCGGCCGCGATCATGAACGAGGCCACGATCGGTCCCGACGGAGTGGAGACGGTCACGCCGTCGGGCGTCTGGACCACGTTCTCGCAGGCGGTGCCCTCCCGCACGTCGATACCGCACGATCGGGCGTGGTCCACGAACGCCTGGTCGAGATCCTGGCGTCGGGCGATCACCGCGTGATGGCCGCCGTCGCCCGGCAGGGGAAAGCACACGATGCGGCCAGACGGCGAGGAGACGTGGCAGGCGTCCACCGGCGTCCACGAGGCGACCGCACCGGGATCGAGGCCCAGCCGTTCGTAGTAGCGCAGGGCGAGGGCGGTGAGGCCGTCACCACAGATCTTGTCGCGCGGAAAGTGGGCCTTGTCGACCACCACCACCGAACGGCCGCGATCGGCCAGGGTGAGGGCGGCGGCGATCCCTCCCGGACCGGCACCCACGACGACGACGTCGACGTCGGTCACGGGTCAGACGGCGAGGATCTCGTCGAAGGCCTCGGTGAGGCACTCCATCAACACGTCGGGATCGGGCACCGAGGCAGGGTCGATGTTGATACCGATGTTGACCACGTCGACGTAGCTCAGCAGCGTGAAGTTGATGCCCGAGCCGCTGAGCGGGCCGAGGGCGTACTGGGCCGCGACGGGCGCCCCCTCGAGAAACAGCGGCACGGGCACGCCGGGCACGTTGCTGGCGGTGAAGTCGACGCCGCGGAGCATGGTGTGGAAGAGGTTGCTGACCAGGGCCGGCGGCAGGCGGCGCAGCACGCCGGACATGGGCTCGACCAGGGCGTTGGCCGGTTCGTCCCGCAGGCCTCGCACCAGGCGATCCAGCCGAGCCATGTGCTCGCGCGGGTCCCGCACGGCGATGGGAACCTCGCCTCGCGCCGGTGTGAACTGGTTGCCGGCGACGTCGGCGGTGTCCTCTGACCGGTTGTTGATGGGCAGGCCCATACGTAGTGACTCGGTGGGCTTGCCGTGACGGTCGTGGTAGCGGCACAGACCACGGGTGACCCCGGCGAGGAAGGCGGCGTTCAGCTTCGCGCCCGAACCGGATGCCGCCTTCTTGAGCTGGTCGAGGGGCAACGACATGGTCTCGAAGTGCACGCTGAGCGAGCGGTCGGCCATGAGCTCGCTCAGCGGTTTCACCGCCGGCCGCAGCAGACGGGTGGCCGAGGCGGCCGTCTCGCCGGCCCGCCGGGCGGTGACGGTGGGATCGAGCTCGGGCGACTGGACGGCGCGCAGCGCGCGCTTGGCGATGCCCAGGCCGCGGCGGGTCTCGTGGGCGATGGCGTCACGGACCCGTTCGGTCTGGTTGAGCACATAGACGAACGGCTCGGGGGGAAGCTCGCTCCGTTCCTCGATGTCGGGGCTCAGCGAGAACGTCTCCAGCATCATCTCGATGCCGCCGACCCCATCGGTGATGGCGTGATGCACCTTCATCACCATGGCCGCGGCTCCGCCGGCCAGACCGTCGATCACCATGAACTCCCACAGCGGGCGCGCTCGGTCGAAGCCCTGCATCGCCATGGGCTGGGCGAAGTCGAGGACGTCGCGCAACCCGCCTTGGTTGTTGGCGCTGATGTAGCGCAGGTGATAGCTGAGGTTGAAGTTGGGGTCCACCTCCCACCGGGGAGGGGCGATCGACAGCGGATTGGACACGACGCGCTGGCGCAGCCGCGGAATGCGACGGGACGCCCGGTCGACCTTCCACTGGAGCTGGGCCCGATCGGGCGCGTGCTCGAGCATGGTGACCAGCGTGATGGTGCTACGCAGCATGGGGTCCCGTTCGATCAGCCACATCAGGCTGTCGGCGTCGGACATGCGGCTCTCGTAGTGCATGCCGCTCGCGTCACCCATCAGGATCTCCTTCTCCGAGCGATCATCTTCGCCGCGCCGACCCGGCTGCGTCTATCCCGCCTCGGCCAGGCCGGCGGGTGGCCCGTCGCCGCCCAGCTCAGCCGGCCCGGCCCACGGTGGTGGTGGGCGGTGGTGGTGCCGTGGTCGGGGGCGGCGGCTGGGTGGTGGGCGGTGGCGGCGGTTGGGTTGTCGGAGGTGGTGGTGGCGCCGTGGGCGGTGGCGGCGGTGGTGCCGTGATGGGCGGAGGGGGAGGGGGCGGCGATGTGGGCGCCGGTGGAGCAGGCGCGAAGTCGGGGTCGGTGGGATTGTCGTTGCAGTCGTAGCCCTCCCGGGGTCGGTACACCGCGAAGACGGTGTCGACTTCGGTGTGGCCGTCGTCCACGAAT
>JAOUEE010000063.1 GCA_029858875.1 Acidimicrobiia bacterium | reverse complement strand
CGGCCAGGCGGCTCGTCGTGAACACCACAACTGGATCGGCATCGGCGGGGCGGAACTGGATGAAGCGGGCGCCATGCCAGCCGATCTCGAAGTCCATGTCGGTGGGTAGCAGTTCGATCACCAGGGAGCCGTCGGCGCCGGTGGCGCCCGCCGAGCGCCAGCCATCGACGAAGTAGCGCACCTGCGCGCCGGCGACCGGCGCTCCCGAGGTGCTGTGGAGGCGGACCGTGACCGCCCGGGTCGAGAAGAGCACGGTCGGGTCGACGCTCACGTTCTGTGAGAGCGAGGCGGTCACGCCATTGTGGGTCATCTCGAAGGTGACGGCACCGCTCGGGGACCCGCCCTGCACGCAGCCCTTGGCGCCGGTCACGCCCATGGCGATCGATGGGCCACCCGTTCGACGGGTCACCGTGGCTCCCGCGATGGGGTCGCCGCCGGCATCGACCAGACAGACGTCGACCGTGGCCTCGGCCGCGCTGGCCGCCCCGGCTCCCGGGCCGAAGCCGACGGTCAGCAGGCCCAGCAGCGCGGCCACGCCGGTGAGAGCTCGGATGCCGACGCGGCGAGCAGAGCTCTGGATGACGTCCAGATCCTGGGGCCACCGTTCGGGGATCTCGCGGTTGCGATCGGCGAGCAGCGCATGGTCGATGGCGCAGTAGCGGATCAGCGCAGTCCGAGCTTCGGTGTCGAGGTTGCTGAACTCGAGGCCCACCCGCAGGCGCCCGTCGCCCAGCGTGGTAGCCGCCCGGACCACGGCGACACCGTCGATGACGGTGGCCGGGCCATCGGGCCGCGGCAAGTCCAACCGGAACGAGGTGTGGGATCCAATGGGCGGCGCGTGATCGGCGGCCAGGCCGACGCCCTTGGGAGTGATGTCGAGGGTCTCGACCTGCTGGCCGGCCACGGCGATGGGCAACACGGCGGGACGTCGAGGTTCGGCCCGTCGCTGCGTGCGCCGCACCTGCACCTGGAGCACGTCGACCATCGGAACGAGCATCGCGATCCCGACCAGCAGTACGAGCACACGCTCGCTGTCGGAGAACACGGGGAGCAGGTCGCCGTCGGCGATGGTGGCGGCCCGAGCGAGCAGGGCCAGATCGAGCATGACCACCGCACCCGTCAGCAGCCGTAGTCGGCCGAGTGTGCGCAACCCGCGAACCGTGGCCGTCTGGATGGAGTCGTCGAGGGCGAAGCCCAACCGCACCGTGAAAGCGCTGAGATCGGCACCGAGGGTGCGCCAGCCCTGGCGGAGCCAGTCGCCTCGGGCCATCGTCCCTCGGGCCAGGTGGTGGCGGGCCTGCGCCTGGAGGCCGGCCGAGACCGTCCAGACCAGCGCGACGAGACGGGCGTCGGCGTCGAACGGAAGGACGCCGGTGAGCAGCGTGACCACCAGCACGACGAGGTACACCAGTTGACGGATCCCGGCACCGTGCGCGAGGGCACGGGCGATGTGGGACCAGCGAGCGGCGGCGGTCAATCCCCCGCCCAGGAAGGGACCGTCCTCGCTGCCGACGTGCGCCAGGGCGTCGAGGGTGAGAGTCCGTCGCTCGGCGAGGTACTCGTCGAGTCGGTCGGGGGCCATCGTCCCCACCAGTGGCCGATGATCGAAGGCGCTCGTCCACCCCGCTCGATGGAGCCGCACCAGCGCCTGTTGGATGGGCGAGCGATCGTCGGGGTCGAGGGCGCCGTCCGCGACCAGCGCATTGCGACGGAGGACCGAACCCGATCCCAGCCATGGTCCCACGCCACGATGGCCCATGGACGGGCCGACCACCTCCCGTACGAAGGCCTGTTCGTCGCGCCCGCGTGTGCTGTGGGCCAGGGAGTCGGGGTTGAGCAGATCCCGTCCGACCTGCAGGATCGCGGTGGAGGGGTCGTCGAAGTGGGGGGTGGCGCCGGCGACCAGTCCTGGCATCGGGATGTCCCCGGCGTCGAGCCACACGACGAGGTCTGCGCAGTCGTCGGCCGCCAGCTGTCGGGTCAGGCCGTCGATGCCCGACGAGATGCCCGGGGTGTAGGCGGCCGAGGCCGATCGGGCGATCTCGTACACGCTCGGTCGGCGAGGACCATCGACGATGTGGACCCGATGGCGCCCTGGCAGTGTCGAACAGCCCACGAGCGTTCGTTCCACCTCGGCGAGGTCGGCATTCACTGCCACCACGACGATGTCCACCGACTGGCCGGGTGCCTCTGCCTCGGGCGGCGTGGCCGTCGGCTGCGGATGCCTCGTCTGGAACCTGATGAGGCCGAGATGGACCACCGCCGACACCTCGGCGATCAGCAGGGGGATCGACAAGAGCAGTGTCGAGCCGCTGCCGAGTGTGGTGGCGCGCCAGAGCACGTAGGAGAGCGCGACCGGCAGGGCCATGCTGGTGAG
Organism: Acidimicrobiia bacterium; assembly: GCA_029858875.1. Lineage (GTDB taxonomy): Bacteria > Actinomycetota > Acidimicrobiia > Acidimicrobiales > SHLQ01 > JAOUEE01. The sequence continues at coordinate 12,641 of JAOUEE010000063.1, read as the reverse complement.
GACGCGCGACGCCCGATTGTCTGACGCCGTCGCCGCGCTGGGTGCTTCGTGCTGACGCACTGATCCGGTCCTCCTGCTCAGACAGCCAGTCGGCGTCGATCGGGGCTTTGTGAGACCCCCGGGCGACGGTCATCGGGGCCCGCCAGGCCGCTCCGCTACCGTCGATTCGATGCCGGTTCGAGCAAGGCCACCGGTCCGTGAGGACGACATCAGGGACCCGACCAACCGTCTGGGTGCTGGCGCAAGCCAGTTCGGGTCGTGTTCGCTTTCGCGCTGGTGGGCAAGGTGTGACGGGTCCATCCCGGCTGTGTCGGGTGGGGTCGGGAGCAGCCCTGTGCTGGTGGTCGAGCGCGAGCGAGGGGTTCTCCCGGTCAACAACCGTTGCGAGTTCCCGGCCGAGGATGAACTGAGACGCATCGAGGGCAGGGCCCGCCTTTGAAGGAGAACTCCTCGATGCAGGTGAACACAACTCCCCGAGCAACTCGGTTTGCGGGTCCGCCGAAATCCGCCCGCATCCAGATGGCCATCATCTCCCCCGGCGCCGACAGCCTGCTCGTGCACGGTAAGAGCGGCCACGAACGCCTCCTTACCGCAAGGGGGTCAGCCCGGACCTGCTCCGTTGAGCAGCATGTCTCGGTCGCCCTCGATGTCGCCGGCGGGATGGGGGGCCAATGATGTCGATGCATGTTGGGGGACGTTCGTCACTGTCGTTTGGAGGATTGGCGGACGAGGATCGTTCCAACCCTTGGGAAAGGCAGCAGGGATGAGACGAGGCGTGGGGCGGACACGACGGGTCTTGCGATGGGCGGCCCCGTGCGTCGGTGCGGTCATCGCTGGGGCGTTGTGGATGGCGGCCTTGCCTGCAGCGGCAGCGACGTTGACCGTCACGACGGCGGCCGATGTGGTGGCCGACGATGGGCAGTGCTCGCTGCGGGAGGCGGTCAGTGCGGCCAACACCGACACCGCCTCGGGTGCCGCCGCCGGTGAGTGCCCGGCTGGGTCGGGAGTCGATACCATCACGTTCGGTGTCGCCGGGCCGGTCATCCTCCTCGATGACATCACCATCTCCAGCGAGCTCACGATCGACGGGGGTGTCGGAATCACCGTCGACGCCGACGGCAACGACCGGGTCTTCTCCGTCAGCAGCGCCGGTGATGCCACCTTCCAAGCCCTGACGATCACCGACGGCTGGACGTTCTCCGGGGGAGGCGGGATCAAGATCGTCGGGGGTGAGGCGACGGTGTCGGATTCGACCGTGACCGGCAACGTTGCCGTGCTCGACGCAGGTGGTGGCATTCTCAACAGCGGCGGGACCTTGACCGTGTCGAGTTCGATCATCTCGGGCAATTGGGCCAACGGCTCCTCGGACACCGATGGGGGAGGCATCTACAACGAGGGCACGACCATCGTGTCGGACTCGACGATCAGCGGCAACCGCGCCGACAACCCGTTGAGCGGTGGTGGTGGTGGAGGCATCTACAACGCACTCGGCAGCGTGACGGTGTCGGACTCGACGATCACAGACAACACCGCAAGCTCAGACGGCGGCGGCGCATACAACAGCGACATTTTCGCGACGGGTGGAGGCCGCTCACTGATCGTGTCGGGTACCACCATCTCCGGCAACACCGCCGACGACGGAGCCGGCATCTACGGCGCGTCGAAAGGGGCGGTGACGGTGTCGAACTCCACAATCACCGGCAACACGGCCTCGGGCAGGGGAGGGGGCATCCTCAATGGCAACTCGTTGACCGTCGTCTTCTCGACCGTGATCGACAACACGGCGCCCGACGGAGCGGGCATCTGGTCGAGCGGGGCCATGTCAACACCGCCGAAGCAGGCGACTGTTGCGGCCGCTGTGGTGGCGGACAACATCGGGGCGGGCGGCGACGTGGACATCGGCTTCGGGGCCATCAACTCGTTCACCAGCGATGGGTTCAATGTGATCGGTGACGGGAACGCCACAGGCGCGTTCGGCGGCGCCGGGGACACCGTGATCGGATCCGGCGCCGGCCTCGATCCCCTGGCTGACAACGGTGGGCCGACCCACACCCATGCGCTCCAGACGGCCAGCCCGGCGGTTGATCGGGTGACCGGCACGGTGACCGGTGATGTGGCGGTAGATCAGCGGGGGGTGTCGCGGCCGCAGGGGCCGGCCAAGGACGCGGGGGCATTCGAGCTCGAGGTGTCGCCCCAGTTGTGCAATGGGTTGGCGGTGACGGTGGATATCGGGTTGGGTCAGGCGCCGACGGCTGGTGATGATGTGATCCAGGGGACGGCCGATGCTGATGTGATCGTGGCGTTGGGTGGGAACGACACGGTGTGTGCTGGTGGTGGGAATGACACGGTCAATGCCGGTGCGGGCAACGACTGGGTCGATGGTGAGGCCGGGAATGACATCGTGTTCGGCCAGGACGGCGACGACGACCTACGCGGGAGCCAGGGGGCGGATCAGTTGTTGGGGTTCAACGACAACGACACCATCGATGGTGGCACCGGGAACGACACGCTCAATGGTGGGGTGGGGTCCGACACGATCACCGGTGGGGATCAGGCCGATCAGATCTTCGCTCAGGCCGGCAACGACAGCGTCGACGGTGGTAACGGCAACGACTTCATCATCGGCGTCGACGGCACTGACACCTTGGACGGTTCGGCGGGTGATGATGTGCTCAATGGTGGGCCGGGCAATGACACCGTGTCAGGTGGCGCCGGCAACGACACCATCTACGGCCTGTCCGGTGACGATCCCCAGCTGAACGGAGACGCCGGCAACGACTTCGTGTTCGGCCAGCTGGGGATCGACAACGTCAATGGTGGGCCGGGCAACGACAACTTGTGGGGCAACGAACAAGACGACACCATCGGCGACCCGTCCGGCACAAACGTCATCAACGGTGGCCCCGACGACGACAACATCACGGGGGGGTCGGGCAATGAGCAGATCTTCGGTGATGGCAACATCAACCAGGGCGGCAACGACACCATCGACGCTGGTGGCGGCACCGACTTGGTCGTGGCTTTCGCCGGCAACGACACCATCAACACCCAAGACGGCATGGCCGACACCGCCAACGGCGGTCCCGGCAACGACACCTGCACCTTCGACCCCGGCCTCGACACCATCTTCAACTGCAACCCCTGACCCTCGGGCCCGCAGCATCAAGTCCTTGCCGGGCTTGCGACGAAGGCGGTCGATCGAACCGAAGATTTCGGGCAGGTGAAGCACGCATGGGACACCGTCTCGGCAGGGGAGGCATTCGTGCCGGAGTCGGTGCGCCGATCCGTGTTGGACAGCGACGACGCGATCGCTGCCGCCGAGAAGCGTCACGGAGGGCCGCGTGCGTATCGGGCGCTCCGGGTTGGTGACCATCTCGACGGCCTTATGCGGATCGGCTCAGCCGCGCGCGGCGCAGCATCTCGTTCTCTTGCTCAACACCAGCGGCCAACCGTGAACCGCTCGGGACGGTGGTACGGATCATGGCCGCGAGGTCATCGATGTGGCGGTTGAGATCGCGTGCGCGTGAGAAGGAGCTGCCACGGTGGCGGCGGAACTCCAGCCTTGCCCAACAGCAGCGAGCGATGGTGTCCGAGCGGGGGCCACGAATCCAGAAATCGTACGTCTGGGAGCGCTATTGCTCTCATCGAAGATTGCTGTGACCGGTCCGAAAGGGTTGATTCTTCAGGGTTTGAGCCCGAGAGGAGAATCGAACTCCTGACCTATTCATTACGAGTGAATTGCTCTGCCGACTGAGCTACTCGGGCGATGGCGGTCAGGTTACCGGAGCCGCCTGGTGCTGCCGCCACGATTCACCGATGGTGCCAGCCCGGTCCGGACCGCTAGGTTGAGCGGTCTCATGGCTGATCAGGCGACGTTCGCAGAACAGGCAATGCCGCTCATGGATTCGCTGTACTCGGCCGCATTGCGCATGACCCGCAACCCGGCCGACGCCGAGGACCTCGTGCAGGAGACCTATCTCAAGGCGTACCGGGGCTTCGGCGGCTTCCAGGAAGGCACCAACCTCAAGGCCTGGCTGTACCGGATCCTCACCAACTCCTACATCAACGTCTACCGCAAGAAGCAGCGCCAACCCGACGAGAGCGACCTGGCCGATGTCGAGGACCTGTTCCTGTACCGCCGGCTGGGCGGGGCCGAGGGTGCCACCCGGTCTCGCAGCGCCGAGGACGAGCTGCTCGACACCTTCACCGAGTTCGAGGTGAAGGAGGCCCTCGAGGCCCTGCCCGAGAACTTCCGCATACCGGTGCTGCTCGCCGATGTCGAGGGATTCTCGTACAAGGAGATCGCCGAGATCATGGACATCCCCATCGGCACGGTGATGAGCCGCCTCCATCGGGGAAGAAAGGCGATGCAGAAGGCGTTGTTCGAGTTCGCCACGGAACGACGACTCGTCCCCGACGGGGCCGAGGCCGGAGAGGGATGAGCCATGGCGGCTGAGTGCGACGAACCCAACTGCAACGATGCGCTCCACGAGCTGTACGAGTACATCGACGGCGAGCTCGACGACGACCGCCGCGAAGCGATCCACGATCACCTCGACAAGTGCGGCCACTGCCTCGATGCCTTCGACTTCGAGGAGGAGCTGCGCAAGGTCGTGGCCCAGCGCTGTCGCGACTCGGTGCCCGATGCGCTGCGGGCCCGAATCGCCGCCCAGCTCGAGATCGCCACCGACTGAGCGTCGCCGCCCCAGCTCACCGGGCTGGCGGTCAGGCCGGTCGGAGCTCCCGCAGGGCCGGTTCGTTCTCGACGAAGGCGAACTTGGCGGCCAGCACCAGGTCGTCGCCACCAGTGTCCCCGCGGGTCCAGAACAGCACCGTCTCCGCCAGGTCCTCGTGGGGGCCGGTCGCCGCGTAGTGCGCCACGAACGCCGTCGGATCGAACACGGTGGCCCGGCTGGGATCGCTCCAGAACTGCGTGGACCACCGGGCCAGGATGCTCTCGGGGTGGGCGCAGCCGACCTCCACGGCCACCCCGTCGCAGGGTCCGATCAGGCGGTGGTTGAACGTGAACTGGTCCGGCCCCAGCGTGATCAGGTGCACCAGCTCGTGCACCACGGTGTCACGGATCAGGGACTCGTTGTCGGCGTCGGCGATGTCGACGCTCAGCAACCAGCGCTCGGGGTCCAGTCCGCTCTGGTGCACCATCGCCACGGTCGAGCCCGCGCCCTGCTCGACCACCGAGAACTGTCGGATGGCCGGACGCAGCCGCACGGGGATGTCGTCGATCACGGTGGCCCACAGGGCGACGTGCTCCGGGTCCAGCCCCGTGTCGGCCCGGAGGCGATCGTCGGTCACGCCGTATGAAGCGACCAGGTCCACCCCGTCGGCGTACTCGGCCGACTCGATGGTGGAGTCGTTGAACGCCACCCGCGCCGTGCCCACCTCGGGCGCGCCAGATGGCGCGGCGTCCAGTGTCCCGGTGGCGAAGAGCCCGCCAGTGGTGGCGAGCACGAGCCACAGGGGGACGAGGCGTCGCGTCACCTGGCCAGAGTGGCCCGCGAGCGTCATTGGTGCCTGAGCCGATCGGCTCTTTCGAGCCAGGCCAGGTGATCGGTGTCGTCCAGACGAGGCACGTTCACCTGGCGGCTCGAGTCCTTCAGGTGTCCACCTCGATGGCGTACTCGGGACAGTTGTCCGCGCAGAGTTGGGCCTTCTCCTCCAGCTCGGCGGGGACGTCGCCGTCCACCTTCAACACGGCGTAGCCCTCGTCGTCCACGTCGAACAGCTCGGGCGCCAGCATGTAGCACCGGTTGTGGCCCTGGCACAGCGAACGGTCGTAGCGGATCCTCATGACGTCTCCAGGAGGCGAAGGGGAAGCTGGCGCGGCCCACGGATCTGGCCGGTGGACCACGTCACCGCGTCGGGATCGCTCAGCTCGAAGTCGGGGATGCGGGCCAGCCACTCCTCGAGGGCGACGGTCAGCTCCATCCGGGCCAGGTTGGATCCCACGCAGCGATGAATGCCCAGGCCGAACGCCGAGTGGCGGTTCTTGGCCCGGTCCAGGATCACCTCGTCGGCGTCCTCGAAGAACTCCGGATCACGGTTGGCGGCCGGGAAGGGCAACAGCACCCAGTCGTCCTTGCTGACCGGGCAGCCTCCGATCTCGGTGTCCTCGGCCACCAGGCGAGCCATGGTGACCGGGGCGTAGGCCCGCAGCATCTCCTCGGTGGCGAACGGCATGAGGTCGGGTTCGGCCACCAGCCGTTTGCGGTCCTCGGCGTTGCCGGCCAGGTGCCACAGGCTGGCCCCGATGGCCGACCAGGTCGTGTCGATACCGGCCAGCAACAGCAGGCCGATGCTGCCCCGAACGTGGTCGTCGCTCAGCGGCTCACCATCGAGCTCGGCGTCGATGAGGAAGCTGATCAGGTCGTCGCGCGGGTTCTCCCGATGGTCGGCGATGGCGGCCGTCAGATAGGCATCGAGGGTGTCGCCGGGGTCGATGCCCTCGTTCTGACCGGGTGTCTCGAGGATGCGGTGGATGAACGTCCGGAAGGTGTCGCCGTCTTCGCGGGGAACCCCCAGCATGTGGGCGATGATGCCGACGGGGATGTGCTGGGCGTAGTCGGTGGCCGCATCGACCGCGGTGCGTCCGCCGGCCAGCATCTCGTCGAGCAGCTCACGGCACAGCGTGCGGGTGGCTTCTTCCAACGGCTCGATGGCCTTCGGTGAGAACGCCGGCAGCAACAGCTTGCGGGCCTTCGCGTGGAACGGTGGATCCGACGTGATGGGCGGGGCGTAGCCGACCGGCGGGTCGATGTCGGGTCGCCAGGCGGTGACGATGATCCCCACCGAGCTGAAGTGATCGGTGTCGTTGGCGATGGCGCGCACGTCGTCGTGGCGGGTGGGAAGCCACACGCCGCCGAACCGATCGGAGTGGGCCACCGGGCACGAGGTGCGCAGGTCGTCCCAGATCTGGTGCGTGTTGGCCGCGTAGTCCGGGTGGGTGTGGTCGAAGTCCGTGGCCCAGTCCGAGACGGGGGCGGGTCGGAGGTCGGTCATGGTGCTTCCCTGTCGGCGGTCGGGCATCCAGCCTGCCCCACCCCCGGGCGCTTTGCCCACTGACGTCGGTCACACGAATCGACCTGGCGGGACTTCGTCACAACTATTGGCACAAACCCACGCAAATTGGGTCAGACCGCGGCGGCGCGGTCGGGGACGAGGCGGACGATGCCGGCGATGGCCTTGTAGGCGGCCTCGGCCGGGCCCAGTTCGTCCTCGCGCAGCAGGTTGGCCATGATGCGCAGCGCCCACTCCATGAGCGTGCGTGACTGCATGCCCACGCGGGTCAGCTCCCGGATGAGGGCCGGGTTGCCGATCACCTTGGCGAACAATCGAGCCACCTTGAAGTACAACGCGAACTCGTCGTCCAACATCTGGGTGTAGCGCGACAGCACCAGCCCGTCACGTTCGGCGATGGCCTCGGCCACCAGGTCGGCTGCCATCCGTCCCGTCTCGTAGGCGTAGTCGATGCCCTCGCCGTTGAACGGATTGATCGATCCGCCCGAGTCGCCCACCAGCAACCAGTTGGGGCCCGCCTTCGGATTCACCGAACCGGCCATCGGCAGTCGACCGCCCGTGGGTGGTGCCACCGGCGAGTCGGGGTCGATCTCCCAGTAGCCGGGCAGGGTGGCGGAGAACTCGCCCATCAGCCACGACGTGTTGATGGACTTGTAGTCGCGGAAGGTGGACAGCAGACCGATGCCCACGTTGATGGTGCCGTCGCCCACCGGGAAGATCCAGCCGTAGCCGGGCACCGAGTTGCCGGCCCGATCGCGCACGTTCAGTGCCGACTCGATCCAGGGATCGTCGTGCAACGGACTCTCGAAGTAGCCCCGGATGGCCATGCCCTGGGGATACGAGCGGTTCCGGGTGGCACCGAGCGACCGGCCGAAGCGACTGTTGGCCCCGTCGGCCACCACGACGTAACGGGCGAGGATGTCGCGGGACTCGCCGGTGGCCTTGTCGCTCACCGTGGCTCCCGTGAGCAGCCCGCGATGGAAGAGGGGTGCGGTGGCTTCGGTGCCCTGATGCAACACCGCGCCGGCCGCCACGGCATTGGCGGCGACGAAGCTGTCCAGATCGCATCGCCTCACCACGTGACCCCAGTTGGGGTAGACGGGATGATCGGGCCAGGCCAGTTCCAGGGTGCGGTCGTGGGCGACGGCGCGTAGACCGTCGTAGCGGTGATACCGCTCCAACTCGGCCCGTAGACCCATCTCGTGCAGCTGGTGGACCGCCCGCGGGGTCAGTCCATCGCCGCAGGTCTTCTCACGCGGGAAGCGCTTGGCCTCGACGATGACCACGTCGAGGCCGTGCTGGGCGGCCCAGTATCCGGTGGCGGCTCCCCCCGGCCCGCCACCGATGACCAGGAGGTCGTGTCGGTGATCGGCCATGATGTGGCTCGCTCTTTTCTGGCTGCTCGGCGGTGGTCGCGCCTCAGCCGGCGGCGGCTGCTGTTGATACGCCGTCGGGTAGGAACTCGGATGCGGTCTCGCGGAGCTCGGCGATGGCGGTCAGTTCGTCGGCGGACAGCTCGGCGAAGTCCTCGGGGAAGTCCGCGCTGTCGACCCACTCTTCCATCCACACCAGATCCTGGGGATCGGCGCCGCTGAGGATGCGTTCGTGATGGACGACGGCCACGATCTCCTCGGCACTCAGCGCGTCGCGGTATCCGGCCATGGCCACGCCGGTCCAGCTCAGTGCGGTGTGCTGGCCGCCCTCGCGGCCGGGATCGCCGTAGGGCGTGCCGGCGGCCGGCGAGCCGTTGACCACCCACCAGACCTGGCCCAGCGGATCCGGGAACGTGGCCAGCACCTCGCCGTTGCTGAGCTGGCGCCCGGTGCCGCCGCCCCCGCCGGCGCCGTGACAGCCCGAGCACCCCTGGCCGCCGTACACCTCGGTGCCCTCGGCGGTGAGTCCGCCGGTGTCGGCCGGCCGCTCGAGGCTGCCGGCATAGAAGAAGCCCCAGATGGGCAGCACCAGCAGCACCGGCACCACCCAGTACGGGATCTTGGGGCGATCGATGGCCGCCTGCACGTAGGGCGGCACGGGTGCGGCCGGTACCTCGACCGGCTCGATCTCGACGGGGGCCGGCGTGTCGGCGGCCACCGCAGGGGTGGTTGCCGCACCGGCTTCGTCGCCCGCGGCGGCTGCTGCGGGGGCCTCGCCACCCTCGCCCGTGAGCCGGGCGCGCGCCGACTGGCTGCGCTGGAGGAGATGCTCGGGAACTTCGGTCAACGGTGCCTCCGGAGACGACCTCTGTAGCAGGGGGACGGTCGCCCTCGTCGACCGGTCAACATAGCGAAACAGTATGGCCTGCGGCCAAGCCGGAGCGGTGGTTGGGTGATGGGTCCGGGACCGGTTGCCGGCACCGTCGCGCCGGCGTCGGTGGTGGTGGCAGCCGGTCAGGACGACGTGGGTCGGCCGGCGGTCGTCCAATGTCTCACGGATTTGGGCGAGGTGGTAGACCTTGCCATGACAGAGGTAGACCTTCCGGGTCGGTACACTTGTGATCGTATTCACGAGCACGAGATCGGCCCCGGGTGGCATCCTGAGCCGAGACATTCCAGAAAGGTTCCGTAGATGGTCGCATTCGTGGCGTCGCTGCTGGGCACACTGGCGATGATCGGTGTGTTCTGGTGGTACAAGGCCCGCCGGCCCGAGGGCGCCGTGTTCACCTGGGGTGAAGCCATGCTCGGCTCGGCCTACGTGTTCTTCGGGCTGTTCCTGGCCTATGGCGTCCTGCCCAACCAGTGGCTGCTGTGGGCCGACAACGATTTGGCGTGGCGCCCCGACAAGACCCTCTACGGACCGGCCGACATCCTCCAGCCCACCGCCGAGGGGGGCAACCTCCCGCTCACCATCCACTACCAGACGCTGCGCGATCTCATCGCCGTCGGCATCTACGTGGTGATGCTCGGTGCCAACATCTGGCTGTGGTCGGCGTGGCAGAACCGGTACAAGGACAAGGGCACCACGGTCGAGCCAGTGTCGGAGTACGGGCGACCCCTCGTCAAGGAAGGGGTCTGATGGCCGGCACCGATGCCAACCCCCCGATGCCCACGTTCCGCGACGACTACGTGCTCCAGGAAGTCGACGCCGAATGGCTGTCCAAGGCGGTCAAGCCCAAGCAGTTCATCCACATCGATCAGTCCGAGTGCATCATCTGCGAGGGCTGCGTCGACATCTGTCCGTGGAAGTGCATCTTCCTCATCAAGACCGATGCCGTCGAGGAGGCCGTCGACACCGAACGGCCCGGTGTCGACCCCATGGATCATTCCATGTTCGTCATCGACGACGACGTGTGCACCCGTTGTGCGCTGTGCGTGGACCGGTGCCCCACCGGGGTCATCATCCTCGGCAAGATCGGTGACCCCTCACCTGGCGGCGACCCCCATCAGCGAACCAATTCCCACGGCTACGGCTATGGCATGAGGCTCGGCTGAGCCTTCGGCCCGAGAGATCCGCAGGAGACCCCCGACGTGGCGACCACCAACCAACCCGGCAAGCAGCCGCTCTCCGAGAAGCTGCAACAACAAGCCAGCCAACTGAGCGACAACATCCAGTCCAGTCAGGCATGGAACTCGATCTTCCGACCCGGCTCGATCTTCCGCAAGGGCTACACCGACAGCCCCCGCAACCGGTCCTACGTCATCATGAATTCGGTGCTGTATCACCTGCACCCGGTCAAGGTGAAGCGCCACGCGGTCAAGGTGAGCTACACCCTCTGCCTCGGCGGACTCAGCTTCTTCCTCTTCATCCTGCTCACCGTCACCGGCATCTTCTTGATGTTCTTCTACCGACCCACCGCGGCGGCGGCGTGGAGCGACATCGAGACCCTCCACACCTCGATCACCTTCGGCCTGCTGGTCAGGAACATGCACCGATGGGCGGCCCACCTCATGGTGTTGTCCGTGTTCTTGCACATGGCCCGCGTCTTCTACCACGGTGCCTACAAGGCCCCCCGCGAATTCAACTGGGTCATCGGCGTGATCCTGCTCACGCTCACCCTGCTGCTGTCGTTCACCGGCTATCTGCTGCCGTGGGATCAGCTGGCCCTGTGGGCCGTCACCGTGGGCACCAACATGATGGGCTACACCCCGGTGTTCGGCAACGAGGTGCGTTTCGTGCTGCTCGGTGGAGTGGAGATCGGCAGCGACACCCTGTTGCGATGGTATGTGTTGCACGTGTTGATGTTGCCGTTCGTGATCGTGATCTTCATGGCCATTCACTTCTGGCGGGTCCGCAAGGACGGCGGAATCTCGGGACCGTTGTAGGGAGATGCAGGCGATGACTTACACCCAGTGGGGAGCGACGACATGACCGAGATCCCCGAGCATCTGCGCAAGCGGGCCGAGGAGGCCCGGGCCAAGGCTGCGGCCAGCGCCCCGGCCGACGACGCCCCGGCGGAGAGCACTGACAGTGGCGCGGCCTCCGGCGAGGGCGCCTCCAAGATCCCGGCCCACCTGCTCGAGCGGTCCAAGGCGGCCAAGGCCAAGGCCGAGGGCGGCGCTGCCGACGCGGGTGATGCCGCACCGGCCATCACCACCGCGGCGCCCCCCGCCGCGGCCGGCCCGGCGCCCACCGCCACCGGGCCGGGCGGTCACACCCAGCGACTGCTCACCGTGGTCAAGTCCGGCTCGATCCAGGACGTCAAGTCCCAGCCCCAGGACAAGGTGCACGTGTGGCCCCACCTCCTCGTGGTCGAGTTCCTGGCCGCGCTGCTCATCACCGGGTTCACGCTCATCTTCTCGATCTTCGTCAACGCGCCGCTGCTGCAGTTGGCCGACCCCAACCAGACCCCCAACCCGTCCAAGGCCCCGTGGTACTTCCTGGGCCTCCAGGAACTCCTCACCATGTTCCATCCCATGGTGGCCGGCGTCACCATCCCCGGCATGGGCCTGTTCCTGTTGATCCTGGCGCCCTACATCGACAAGAACCCGTCCAACAAGCCCGAGGATCGCAAGTTCGCCATCTCGCTCATGACCATCCACCTCATGTTCTGGGCCGTGCTGGTCATGATCGGCTCGTTCTTCCGGGGTCCCGGCTTCAACTTCGTCTTCCCCTGGAACGACGGACTGTTCTTCGAGCTGTGATGCCCGTCCACCCCGCCCCCGCTGCACTCAGGGAGATCGCATGATCTGGATCGCCATCCCCGTCCTCATCGTCCTCGCCGGACTGGTGTTCTTCGCCGCCATGCGGCGCCGCGACACGGGCGAGGCCATCGGCACATTGTCCCGGGAGACCGTCAAGAGCGACCGAGGGGCCGAGGTCGAGACCGAGGCCGAGGCGCCATCGGGCCGGGCGGTCGAGAAGGCCGCCGTGCTGGAACGGCGCCAGGCCTCCGAGGAGCTGGTGCTGGCCGGCGCCGGCGCCCCGCCTGCTCCTTACGTGCCACCCGACCCCGAGCAGTTCGCAGCCACCCGTCGCCAGTTCCTCAACCGCAGCATCATCGGCATGTTCAGCCTGGGTCTGGGCGGGTTCGGTGCCGGCGTGCTGGCCTTCCTGTACCCGTCGGGCGTCAGCGGCTTCGGGTCGGTGCTGCGCATGGGAAACGTCAGCGACCTCATCGCCGACATCCAGGCCTCCGATGGCTTCCTGTACCGCCCCGAGGGTCGGATGTG
>JAOUEE010000062.1 GCA_029858875.1 Acidimicrobiia bacterium | reverse complement strand
ACGTGCGCGATCCGGTCGACCTGCTGGCCAGCGGCGAGCTGTAGGCCCGCCGTGGAGGCCGAGGACCTGATCCTCATCAGCGTCGACGATCACATCTGCGAGCCGGCCGAGATGTTCGTCGCTCACGTGCCGGCCCGCCTGCGTGACCGGGCGCCCCGCGTGGTGACCGATCCCGACGGGAATCAGCAGTGGTGGTACGGCGAGCAGATGGGGCGCAACCTCGGTCTCAATGCCGTGGCCGGCAAGCCGCCCGAGATGTACAACGTCAATCCCACCCGGTACGACCAGATGCGCCCGGGCTGCTACGACGTCCACGAGCGGGTGCGTGACATGTCCGCCGGGGGCCAGCTGGCCGGCCTGAACTTCCCGAACTGGCCCGGGTTCGCCGGGCAGGTGCTGAGCGAAGGGCCCGATCGATCGGTGAACCTGGCGATGATCCGGGCCTACAACGACTGGCACGTGGACGAGTGGTGCGCGACTCACCCCGACCGGTTCATCCCCTGCGGGATCGTGCCCCTGTTCGATGCCGACGAGGCGGCCCTCGAAGTGCGCCGCCTGGCCGCCAAGGGGTGTCGGGCCATCTCGTTCAGCGAGAACCCGGCCACCCTCGGCGTGCCTTCCCTGCACACGGGGTTCTGGGACCCGCTCTTCGCCGCCGCCAGCGATGAGGGAACCGTGGTGTGTTGTCACGTCGGTTCGTCCTCGAAGCGGGCCTCGACCACCGCCGACGCGCCGCCATCGGTGCCCATGAGCCTCTCCTCACTGATGTCGATGTACACGTTCGGCGATCTGTTGTGGTCCGACATCTGGCGGCGCTTCCCCGACCTCACGATCTCGCTCAGCGAGGGTGACATCGGCTGGATTCCCTACTTGCTGCAACGGGCCGAGCATGTGCAGCGACGTCACGTTGGCTGGACGGGTCACCAGTTCCCCGAGCGGTCGAACAGTCCCACCGAGGTCTTTCGCCGCCACCTCATCTGCTGTTTCATCGCCGATGACGTGGGTATCGAACTGCTGCACCACTTCAACATCGACAACGTCTGTTGGGAGTCCGACTATCCCCACAGCGACAGCTTCTGGCCCGAGGCGCCCGAGCGCCTCAGCCAGCTCTTCGCCGGTGTCGACGAGGCCGTCGTCGATCGGATCTGTCACGGCAACGCCATGCGCCACTTCGCCTTCGACCCCTTCGCCACCCGTACCCGGGACAGCTGCACGGTCGCCGCGCTTCGGGCCGAGGCGGCCGATGTGGACACCGTCACCCGGGTGGGGCGGGCTCCCGATCAGTCCGACCGGGACTACTTCCGCCGGCTCAGTGGGCCGCCGACCGGTCAGACCAGCAGCTGAGCGAGGCGATCCGTGCAGTACCCGGGGTCGAAGCCGTGCTCGCGCAGCCAACGGATGTCGGTCAGGCATCGCAGGGCGTGGTACGCCGGGAGCTCCCGTTCGGCCCTGGCCGCCAGGCGCTCGTTCGGCTGGTAGCCGTCGAGCACATCGGGCAGGCGCTCGGGGTGGTCGACGGTGAGCACGGCCAGGTCCCACACGGGGTCGCCCAGGCCGGCGTCGCCGAAGTCGATGATGCCGGTCACGTTCCGGCGGTCGCCGTCCAGGAGGAAGTGGTCCGGTTGGCAGTCGCCGTGCACCAGCAGGCCACTCACCTCGGCGGTGAGATGGCGGCGCACGAAGTCGGCACCATCGGTGATCAGGGCGGTGGCCAGGTCGTTCTCGCCGCCGAGGGCATAGTCGAGGGACCGGCCCACCCGAGCGTCGGCGTCGTATCCGTCGCCGACGCAGGCGTGGCCGGTGAGTGGTGTGGCGTGGAGCTCTCGGAGGGCCGCGCCCACGGCGCGCCACGCGTGGGACCGATCCGACCCGACCAGTGGTGAGCCGGGGAGATGAGTCAGGATCAAGATGTTGACCGGACCGCGGTGGTGGTCGATCAGCCGCGGGACCGGTCGACCCCGGCGGTGGTGGGCCAGGAGAGCCGATCGTTCACGACGGTGGGCGTCGGCGCGGGTGTCGGCCTTGACGACCACCGGACCGTCGGGCCGGGTGGCCAACCACACCAGCCGCTCGTGATGGTCCACCGGTGTGGCGTCGACCCGGATCGGGCCGAGGAGCGGCTCGACGATGACGCGCACGGCGTCGGCCAGCGACGCCGTCACGTCACGCGACGGTGATGGTACGACAGGCGAGGCTGACGAGCGGGGCGTTGGCGGCGGTGGCATCGCGAGCCAGTACGCAGAACTGATGGCGACCGGGGTCCACCGTGGTGTCGAGGTCGAAGCCGTGGGCGGGGCCCAGGCCGTACTTGGAGGCGATGGCCGGGCGGGCGTCGTCGGCGACGCGGCTGGCCACGGTCACGCCGTTCACCTGGAGTTGCACCCGGACGGGTGCGGTGGTGTCGGGGTCGAGGGCCCAGCCGTGGGCGCGGGCCTGTTGCTCACCGGGGAGCGACAAGGTGAACTTGCCGATCGGGTCTCGGTCGACGACGTCGTGGTCGACGCAGCCGAGGTCGCGGTCGGGACGGAGCCCGGAGTCGTCCTTGGCCGTGGCGCAGATCTGTGACGGCCCGGGAGGCGAGAGCAGCCCGGCGCTGAAGCGCCCGTCGACCGTGGTGGTGGTGACCGTGAGGCCGTTGGCCGCGATCACCACGTCGATGCCCGCGTCGGTGTCGGAGTCCGACGCCCGACCAGCGACGGTGACGGTGGCCGGCGTGAACGGCAGGGTGTCCGCCACCCGTGAGCGGACCGACCCGATGCGCCCAGCGGGCGAGGTGCCGACCCTGACGGTCCGGCACCGAAGCTCCACCGCGGCATCGTCGGGGTCGTTGCGGGCGTTGAGGCACAGCTCGTGGCGCCCGGGGGACAGGGCCCGGGAGAGCTCGAAGCCGTGGTTGGGGCCCAAGCCGTACTCCCCGGCGATGCCCGGACGGGGATCGTTGGCGACCGTGCCGACGGCCCAGTCGCCGTTGTCGGTGAGGAAGACGCGGATGGACCGGCTGGTGTCGGGATCGAGGGCCCACCCCTGCAGGGTGACCCGGGCATTGGGCCCGCTGTCGACCTTCTCGCGGAACTTCCAATTGCCCACGGGCGGACGATCGGATGCGGCGCCGCCACCGAGGCGGAACTTGGTGCTGAGAAGCTGGCGATCGAGCGAGGAGCCGGCGCCCTCGTTGATGGCCCAGCGCAGTTCGTTGCCGGTGATGTGTCGGGTGCCGCTGCTGCCGGTCAGGGCCACGGTGGCCTTGTTGAGCCGGCCCGACTCGCCGGCGCCGCCCAGGACCTCGATGGAGCGGATGGTGCCCACGCCGTATCGACCAAGCCACTGGCTGAGCTCGGCGATGGAGTACGTGCGGGTCCACTCGTGGAACGGATTGTTGTACGAGTCGAAGGGATCGGGATTGGCCCGGATGTAGGGCAACATCTCGGTGAACACGTACTCGGAGTTGGCCGAGTACCCACCGTGCGAGGACGAGTAGAAGGCGGTGATGGGCCGACCGTCGTAGGTGGCGATCTTGTGCGAGGTGCCGTCGACCGCGTCGACCCAGCGGTCGCCGTCGTAGCCGGCGGACTTGGCTCGCCCGGCGTAGACCTGATCGCGGGTGCTGGCGTACACATCGAACGGGAGGTTCCAGCTGGGGGAGGCGCGGCGGTCCTCGATCGTCCGCTGGGCGAAGGACCGTCCGGCCACCGCCTGCGCCTTGAGCGCCTCGGCCGGCCACGACGAGGGCATCTCGGCCAGGCCGTACAGGTACTCGTCCATGGTGAGTGAGGCCACCACGACATAGAGCGACGACGACCCGGCGCTGGTGGGCACCAGCCGGATCTTGCCGTGGTCGTACGCGCCGACGCCTCCGACCTCGACGACCGTACCGTCGCCGTAGGTGAGGGCGAACGACCCACCGGCGCATGCTCCGGGCCCGCACCGCTCGACGCCGTCGACCTTCAGGCTCCATCCGGCGCCGGACCGGCGCACGGTGACCTCCTGGCCGGCTTCGGCCGAGCCCTTCACCTTGTTGTTGAGCCGCAGGTCGACGTGCCCCCGGGGGCGGAATGTGGCCGTCGACACGGTGCCCACCTGCACGGCCACCCTGCCCGTGTAGCGGGACTGGGTCAGGCGGACCTCGCGGTAGTAGAAGCGGAGGATGGCGGGGTGCTTCTTCCCGGCCGCGGCTCGACCGTAGGCGCCGTACTGGCTCATCCCGAGCCCATGGCCCCAGCCGCCACCGCGGAACGTGATCGTGGCCGGGTCGCCGGGCGACAGGTCGCTGGAGGCGGATCGCGTCGTCGGCATCGCATCGCTGGAGGCGCCGTCGCCCTGCGCAGCCCCGGCCGGCGCGGCCTGGCCCAGCAGGAGGAGCAAGCACAGCGCCACCGTCGCGACGAGCGACTTGGGGCGGTGGGGCACGAAAGCAAAGGTCACGGTAGATCTCATCGGCTGGTTGCCCGCAGCACTTCAGTTTTGGGACGCGAGCATGCCCGTGCGCCCCTCGTCAAATGCGCACCGGTAGGATCGCCGCCGTGGGTCTCTTCGTCGTCGGCATGCATCGCAGTGGAACCTCGGCCGCCACCGAGGCCCTCGCCACCCTGCCCTTCGAGCTGCCCGACGAAGCCGATCTGGTCGGGGGAGACGACTCCAACCCGCGGGGCCACTTCGAGGTGCAGGCCCTCATGGACTTCACCGAGGAGCTCCTCACCCGCGCCGGCGGATCCTGGTATGCGCCCACACGGGCCTCCCTCGATTCCATCGCCGAACTGGTCGATCCCACCTACGGCCTCGAACCCCGTGCCCGTCGGATCTTCAAGGAGTCCTACGCCACCGACCGCTGGTTGATGAAGGACCCTCGGCTCTGCCTCACCCTGCCGTTCTGGCGAATGGTGGTGTCCGGTCCCCAGGCCGCGGTCTTCTTGCGTCGCGACCCGGTCAACATCGCCCACTCCATCCGCGACCGCAACGGCCTGGCCCTGCGTCACGGACTGGCCATCTGGGAGCGCTACACCCGGTCGGCTCTCGCCGGCCTGGCCGATCTGCCGGTGTTCGTGATCGATTACGACTCCCTCCTGACCGGCGGCGATGACACCCTTCAACTGATCGAGTTCGCGCTCGGACAACTCGGCGCGGCGGCCGGGTCCGGCGACTCGGCCGAGCGGCTCGACCGGTTCTGCTCGGTGCTCGAGACCGGGCTGCGTCACCATCGAGAGCCCGACGAGGAGCACCGGTCGCTCCTGTCGGAGTCGCAGGCCAAGCTGCTCGACGTGCTGGGTTCGCTCGATGGACACCACGACGTGTTCGCGCCGCCGAAGCTGCCCCGAGAGACCCCAGGACTCGATCTCTTGTTCGAGGCGGCCGTGTCGCTGTACGAGCTCAACCAGTCCACCGAGACCGATGCCTTCGCTCGGGGCTACGCCAGCATCCTCGACCAGTTCCGGGCCAGCGAGTCCGGCTACGAGGACCGGCTCCAAGAGGCACGCGACTACATCGACGAGCAACGCGAGGCGCTCGACGAGGTGCGCCAGCGGCTCGAACACGAGCACGAGGCGGTTGCCCGCATCGAGGCCGACACCGAGAAGCGGGTCCAGCTCATCGAGCAGGAACGGCGTGCCCTCGAGGATCGCAGCCTCGACGAGATCGAACGGCTACGCGACATGCTCAGCGAGGTCGAGACCGACCTGGCCGGACTGGCCTCGCTCGAAGCTCGGGCCACCGAGCTCCAGATCGAGCTCGACACCGCCATCCACACCCGGAACCTGGCGGCCCACGACCTGGCCGAGATGTACAGCCGGCCGGCCGTCAAGTGGGCGTTGCGACTGGCCGACCGGTTGGGTCGCCATCGCGAGGAGGCCGACCAGGCCGACCCCGCGCCGGCCGAGGCGCCGCCCGCCCGCGAGCCCGACCGGGGTCATCTCCGGGGCGAGATCGCCGCCGGCACCATGGACCGGCGACTCAGCGTCATCATCCCCATCTACAACGCGGCAGACGCCGTGCAACGCTGCCTCGAGTCCGTCGACCGGTTCACGCCGACCGATGTCGAGGTGGTGCTCGTCGACGATTGCTCCACCGATGCTCGCATCGACCTCGTCATGGGCCAACTGCGGACCCGTGCCGGCGTGCGCATCATCCGCAACGAGCAGAATCTCGGCTTCCCGGCCACTGTCAACCGGGGGCTGGCCGAAGTTGGCGAAGGCGACGTCATCATCCTCAACAGCGACACTCAGGTGACGCCACGATGGACCGAGCGTCTGCGCCTGGCCGCCATCGAGCGTCCCGGCATCGCCACCGTGACGCCGCTGTCGGACCACGCCGGCGTGTTCAGCTTCACCAGTCCCAGCCTCACCGGGCCCGATCACGGTGCCGAGGTGGCTGCCCGGGTGGCTCGGGCCAGCCAGTTCCTGCGCCCCGTCGGTCCCACCGGCAACGGGTTCTGCCTCTATGTGCGCCGCGAAGCCCTCGACCAGGTTCCCGGCTTCGATCACGAGGGCTTCCCCCGGGGGTACGGCGAGGAGAACGACTTCTGCATGAAGCTCGGTGCCGCCGGTTTCACCCATGTCATCGCCGACGATGTGGCCGTGTTCCACGAGGAGTCGGCCAGCTTCGGCGACGCCCAGCGCGAAGCGCTGATCACCGACGGTCTGGCCGTGCTGGCCGAGCGCTATCCCGAGTACCGGTCACTGGCCGAGGAGTTCGTGGCCTCGCCCGCCTTCGTGGCCGCCCGCGAGGTGGCGGGCGCTGCCGCCCTGACGGAGTCCGAGGCCGGCACCCGGCCCCGCGTGCTGCACGTGTTGCACGAGGGCGGCGGCGGTACCGAGTTCTTCGCCCGGGATCTGGCCGAGGTCACCGCCAACGACGTGGAACCCCTGCTGTTGATGCCCGATGGCCAGACCCTGCGGTTGTGGCGCTTCGAGGGGCCGGAGTGGGTGATCGAGCAGGAGTGGACGCTGTCCAAACCGTGGGACATCCGCCGGTTCCGCGAGGACGAGGCGGCCGAGATCGCCCTCGAGGTGCTCACCCGCCACGACATCGCCCTCATCCACATCCAGCATCTGATCGGGCTCACCTTCGACCTCCCCGAGCTGGCCGCGGCCATCGGGATCCCGGTGGTGATGTCCCTGCACGACTTCTACCTGGCCTGCCCGTCGGTCAACCTCCTCGATGAACAGCTGCGATACTGCCGCGGGGTCTGCACCGAGGGGGAGGGCCGCTGCCCAACACCGGTGTTCCTGCCCGACGACCTGCCGCTGAAACACCGATTCGTGCACCTGTGGCGACACGAGACGGCCGAGCTGTTCAAGACCGTGCCCCGCTTCGTCACCCCCTCGGCCGATACCAAGGAACGCTACGTCGCCACCTTCGGTGCCGAGGTCGGCCCTCGCATCGAGGTGATCGAGCACGGCCGCGACTTCCGACGGCAACGGTCCTTCGCCCGCGCTCCCCGCGAGGACGAGCCGGTCAGGTTGTTGTTGATGGGGGGCATCAACAAGTCCAAGGGCGCCACCCTGGTCGCCGAGCTGGCCCAGGCCGGCATCGCCGCCGGCGTCCGTCTGGAGATCCTGGGCAAGGTCGAGCCCGGCTTCGAGCACGTCGCTCACTGCCACGGCGAGTACCAGCGCGACGAGGTCCTGGCCCGGTTGGCCGTCATCCGGCCCACCTTCATCGGGGTCTTCTCACTCTGGCCCGAGACCCACTGCTACGTCCTCTCCGAGGCCTGGGCCGCCGGCATCCCCGTCATCACCGGCCCATTGGGTGCCCCGGCCGAGCGGATACACGAGCACGGCGGCGGCCTGGTGGTCGACGAGCTCGACCCCGAGGTGATCGTGCGCACGGCGGCGCAGCACGGCCGTGACCGGACGGCGTACGCCGAGCTGACCCGGACGGCCACCCTCGCCAACGTTCGTGGTCGCGCCGTCATGGCTGCCGATTGGCTGGCCACCTACGACGAGCTCCGGCGCGATGTCGCCGGCTGGACCCGTTGACCCACTCGATCGAGGATCACCCGTGACCACCGTCGACCCCCCTCCGTTCTTCATTCTCGGCTGCGTCCGGTCGGGCACCACGATGCTGCGCGACCTGTTGCGCTCGGTGCCGGGTCTGTGCTGTCCCGAGGAGACGCACTTCTACCGGTGGGCCCAGCCCTACGGGACCCGCCAGTTCGAGCAGAACTACCGGAAGAACGCGGTACTGGCCCACCACCGCGAGATCGACGGTGTCACCGAGGATGAGATGGGGGCGTTGCTCGACACCGCCCGCACCCGACGGGAGTTCACCGATCAGTACATGGCCCTGTTCCGCGAGAAGCAGGGCCTGTCCGCCGACACCCGATGGTTCGACAAGACGCCCCAGAACGTCTACTGCGTGTCGCTGCTGGCCGTCGACTACCCGGACAGCCGGTTCGTCCACATCACCCGCGACCCGCGCAACGTGGTGGCCAGCCTGGCCGTGGGGAAGGTGATGAAGGTGGACAGCGTGGTCGGGGCAGCCAACTACTGGCGGGAAGCCGAGATCCTCGCGGCCGAGTTCGAGCGGGCCAATCCCCTTCGCATGCTCACGGTCAGCTATCGCGACCTCACCAATGACCCCGTGACCGTGGTTCGACGCATCTGCCGTTTCGTGGACATCGAGCTGGTCCCGGCCGAGGAACTGGGAAAGGTCCGCCACGAGCGGAACGCCTACGTCGATGTCCTCGATCCCGACGCCCTGGCGCTGGTCGAGGAGATCTGTGGTCCGGTTGCCCGCGAACTCGGGTACAACTTCTCCTGATGAGAGTTCTGATACTGGGCGAGGCCAAGAGCGGCACCACGATGCTGCACCGGGCGATCTGCGACGCCTTGGGGACACCACCCGAGCAGTCGTTCTTCGAACCCGAGGACCTGGGCGAGCTCGACCTCGACGCCGAGGACCTGGTGGCCAAGAAGCTGCTGGGGAATCTGCGCGGCTCCGAGAAGAAGCTCTTCCTCGACTTCGATCGCCGCGTACTGCTGGTGCGCGATCCTCGGGACCGCTTCGTCTCGTGGCTGCTGTACGACATCCACGGGCGTGCCGCTGACCTCGAGCCCGAGAAGATCGCGAAGTTCATCGAGATGCTGCGGAAGAAGGAGGAGGACCCCAGCGAGGTCCCCTTCCTTCGCCTCACGCACGCCTACTGGCGCCTCACCGGGAACGACCTGCTCAGCGCGCTGGCCCGCTCCACGGCGCGGATGAACGACCTGCTCGGCCGCTTCCGCGACCTGTTCGAGGTGGTGCAGTACGAGCTGTACGTGGCCGGCGAGTCGAGTCGGCTCGAGATCTACCTGGGCGTCGACGAGCTGGGCACACCCGATGTCGGTCCCGACCTCCAACGGGTGGTTCGCACCAAGGGCTCGGGTGATTGGAAGCACTGGTTCACCGACCGGGACCTGCTGTGGCTGCGCCCCATGGTGTCGGGTGTGCTGCGCCGCCAGGGATATCCCCGGGACTGGGAGCTGGCCGAGCACCAGGAGATCGATCCCGAACACTGCTCGCGCTACGTGGAGCGACTGGTGGCGTCGGCCCTCGACGAGGAGTCCGCCGGCGAGGCCACCGACTGATCAGTCGATGCGCCAGTGGCCGTTCATGTCGACGAACCGGTCGGTCACCAACTCACCCAGGGGCCGCACCGGTAGAGGAGATCGCCGGGACTCGACCACGTCACCCGAGCCGTCGACCAGCTGGAGCTCGATGCTGTAACGCCCCGGCGGTACGGGCAGCACCGGGACGTGGAACTCGATGTCTCCTCGACCCTCCAGCGTGCGGGCGTCGGCCGGGTCCGACGACGATCCCAGGTGCAGCGGGCCGTCCTGATGATGGACCAGCAAGTGGACCTGGGCCTGTTCGATCGGTCGGGCGAGGTCATAGCCGGCACGCACGGTGAGCGGGGCACCGGTGTACCCGAAGGCCACGCCATCCTCGGACGTGGCATCGAGGTGGGTGATGCCCGAGGAGGTGTCGTCGACCTCGACCGGGTCGTCGGCCATGGTGCCCATCATGAAGTCGCGGTACTCGCGTACCACCTCGGTGGGATCGCCCACCGCCTTCAGCTCGCCCTTGTGGAGCCAGGCCACCTCGTCGCACATGCTCTCCATGATCCCCAGGTTGTGAGCCACGAGGGCGATGGTGACCCCTTCGGACCGCATGCGCTGCATGTGCTGGGCGCAGTGCTTGGCGAAGCCGACGTCGCCGACGGAGATGATCTCGTCGGCCAGCAGGATCTCGGGGTCGAGGTACACCGACACCGCGAAGCCCAGGCGGGCCCGCATGCCGCTGGAGTACACCTCCACCGGGCTGTCGATGAAGTCCCCGATGTCGGCCAGCGCCACGATGTCGTCGACCACCTCCTTCACGACGTCTCGGTCGATGCCCATGACCGCCGCGTTCATGAAGATGTTCTCGCGCCCGGACAGCTCGTTGTGGAAGCCGGCGCCCAGCTCGAGCAGGGCGGTGATGCGCCCCCGCACCTCGACCTGGCCCTCGGTTGGCTGGTACACGCCGCAGAGCATGCGCAACAGGGTGGACTTGCCCGAGCCGTTGCGACCGATGATGCCCATCATGGAGCCCCGCGCGATGGTGAGGGAGACGTCGCGAACGGCCCAGAACTCCTCGTAGCGGGCCGTCCCCAGGCCCAGCAGCGTGGACTTGATGCTGCTGGACGAGCTGCGGTGGAGCCGGAACATCTTGCCGAGGCCCTCGGCGTGTATGGCCGGTCGCAGATCGGGGGTGGTGGCCATCAGAGGCCTTCGGTCGCTTTGATGGCCCGCCGGTTGAACGTCCGCCAGCCGAGCAGCAGCACCAGGGTCGAGGTGACCGTCAGGTACACCATGTGCACGGGGTTGGGCCAGCGCAACCGGTAGGTGATGTCCCGGTTGGCCTCGATGAGGATGGCCATCGGGTTCCACTGCGCCACGAAGCGGATGGGAGCGATCCCGATGCGGGACTGCTTGTCGGCGTTGGTCGGGTTGATGAGCTCGTAGGGCCAGATGACCGGTGTCAGGTAGAAGAACAGGCGCAGGAACAGGGCGTACAGATAGCCCACGTCCCGGTAGCGCACGTTGGGGACGGCCAACAGCATGCCGACGCCCATGCCGTACATGGCGGCCAGCAACATCATGAACGGCACGAGGATGAACGTGATGCCGAAGTTGCCCCAGGCGAGGTAGAAGACCGTCAGCACCACCAACTCGAGGCCGGACTCGACCATCTTCACCTGCGTGCGGGCCACGCCGTGGGCGCTGGGCGGGAAGTACAGCTTCTTGCGCAGGGTGACCGACAGCTGGAAGGCCTGGAGATAGCCGTTGGACGTCTGGTTGAACAGGTTCCACAGGATCAGGCCGCTCATCAGGAAGTGGGCGAAGGAATCCAGCCCGGTCGGCGACGCCGAGCCGCGCGAGATGGTGAGGATCGTGCCGAACACGAACCAGTAGATGATCAGCACCAGGATGGGGTTGATCAGCGACCACAGCCAGCCCAGATAGCTGCGGTTGTACATGGTGCGCAGCTCGCGCTTGGTCAGGTACGAGACGAACTCGCGGAACTCCCACAGCTCCTGGGCGGCGCCGATGGAGGACCGCTTGCGGCCGGTCGGCGAGAAGACGATGGTTGGGGTTTCTTCGCTCATGCCTGCGATCCTGCGGTCGGAGAGACCGGCTCAGGTGAGGCTATCGGCGGGGTCGGCCCACGGGGTGGCAACACGGGGCTCGCGAGCCAGCGTGAAGGCGTCGGCGTCGAGGGCCAGGTTGGGGTTGTAGGCCGGATCGTGGAGCAGGGCGTCGCCCCACCGGTCCACCATGATGCCGACTTCGCGCGAGAAGCGAGCCTGCTTCTCGGGCGTGTCCTCGGCCCCTCGCGAAACCGACTCGTGGTGGATGAGCACGGCGTCGACGCACAGCACGTTGCGGTATCCGGCAGCCGAGATCTTCAGGCACAGGTCGACGTCGTTGAAGGCCACGGCCAGATCGACCTCGTCGAGGCCACCGACCTCGTCCCACACCGACCGGCGCATCACCAGGCAGGCGGCCGTGACGGCACCGACCTGATGGGTGATGGCCAGACGACTGAAGTACCCGTAGGCGTCGTCGGGGAACTGGCGATGGCCGTGGCCGGCCACCCCACCGAGGCCGAGCACCACGCCCGCGTGCTGGATGGTGTGGTCGGGGTACAGCAGCTTGGCCCCGACGGCGCCCACATCGGGCTGCAGCGCACGGCGCACCATCTCGCTGAGCCACTCGCCGGCCATGACCTCGATGTCGTTGTTGAGCAGGCAGATGAGCTCGCCCGAGCTGTGGGCCACGCCGTGGTTGTTGATGGCCGAGTAGTTGAAGGCCCGGTCGAAGGGCACCACACGCGCCCGGCCCTCGGCCTCCAGACGGGCGAATCCGGCGATGGTCTCGCGGTCGTCGCTCTGGTTGTCGAGGATGATCACCTCGTAGTCGGGGTACGTCGTGTGGGCCATGCTGGTCATCAGGGTGTCGATCAGGGGCCACCCGTTCCGGGTGGGGACGAGGATCGACACCCTGGGTGCCGGGTCGGGCAGCGGTGGCCGAACCCGATAGGTGGTGGGTGCGCCGGCCGGTTCCACCGTCCAGTCCGTCGGCACGTGGTCGGCCAACGCGGCCAGCGCGGCGTCGGTGACGTAGTCCTTGGCGTCGGTGCGCTGGGCCGTCGACCCCTCGATGGCCCGCCAGTGGTAGGCCACGTGCGGGATGTGGCCGATGCGCTCGGGCGTGGTCCGGGCCACCACCCGCAGGAAGAGGTCGTAGTCCTGGCTGCCTTCGAACCCGGCACGAAAGCCGCCGAGGTCGGTCACCAACGACCGGCGCAGGGTGGTGAGATGCGAGAGATAGTTCTGACCCAGGAACAGCTCGGGGTTGTAGTCGGGCTTGAAGTGGGGGTCGAACCTGCGCCCTTCCTCGTCGATCTTGTCCTCGTCGGTGTAGATCAGGTCGAGGTGCGGGTCGGCGTCGATGGCCCGGGCCACCAGGTACAGGGCGTGATCGGGCAGCTCGTCGTCGTGGTCGAGCAGGGCCACGAAGTCACCCGTGGCCAGGGCGAGGGCCGAGTTGGAGGCGGCGACGATGTGGCCGTTGGTGGGTCGGCGCACGGTGACGATGCGGGGATCGGCCGCCTCGTGCCGGTCGAGGATCGCCCCCACGGCCGCGTCGGTGCTGGCGTCGTCGGCCAGGCAGAGCTGCCAGTGCGGGTACCGCTGTGCCCGGACCGACGCGATGCAGCGTTCCAGCAGGTGGGGCGGGGTGTCGTACACCGGCACCACCACCGAGATCGTCGGCGGGCTGGTGAACGAGGTGATGTCGTCGTCGATGGCCTGGTTGTCGTCGGCGTCGCGTACGTCGTGGTACTCGATCCATTCGCGGTAGGGGATGGCCACCAGGCCGGCCCGTCGACGCTGTACCGCTTCGTAGTCGGCCACCAGCTGCTCGCGCAGGCCGGTGAGGCCGCCGGTGCGACACGAGTACCAGGCCCGTGAGAGCAGCGATGTCGACTGCGCCGTGCCCTCGCGGCCGGTGGCCAGCACCCGCATCAGCATCAGTCGGGCCGCCGAGGCCTGGCCGATCGGCTGGCAGGAGAACCCGTCGAGGTCCAGCGCCCGGACCGTGATGGGCAGATCCACGAAGATGGCATCGAGCCCGGCCGGCAGGTGCACGATGCGGTCGATGGCCTCGTCGGTCAGGCCCATGGCCCGTGACACGGCGCTGACCGGCCCGGCCAGGCCGGTCAGGCGGAGCTGGGGGCCGAGCGCCTCACCCGGATGGGTGTCGTCGGCCCGATACGTGGCTCGCACGCGGTACCAGCCCTCGGTCGGGGTGTCGACGACGCGGAATCGGGGACGGGGGCCGGTGACGATCCACCGATGGCGGCCCGAGGGATCGTCGGCGAGATCTCCAGCCGCTACCAGGTGGACCATCGTTGGCAGGCTAGGGGACGTAGTGCCCGGTCAGGGCGAGGGTGCCCAGCCCGACCATGGCCAGGGCCGACAGGGCCAGGCCGGCTCGATGGTGTCGTTCCGACAGCGGTAGGGCCCCGAAGGCGATCACCACCGGCACCAGGCCCAGTCCGTAGCGCTCGAAGCTGTTGATGGTGGAGGCCGACAGGCCGACGACGATGCCGCCCAGCCCGTACGCCAGATAGGCCGGTCGGGCCCGAAGGCCCACCACCATGGCCGCGACGAACGCCAGGGCGGCGACGGCGTGGAGGAGCTCGGTCTGGTCACCGCCGAGGCCTCGGGCCAGCCCTCGGACCACGCGCGACACCGGCTCGTGGAAGCCGCCGCGGATGTCGCCTTGGGCGTCGATGGGGGCCCGCCACGTCCCCTCCGCCGCCTGGGCCCAACCGAGATAGATCAGCAGGCCCGCGACCGGGGCCACCGCGGCCGCCAGCCAGCCGAGTCGATCGGACCGGTTGCGTCGGGCCCAGCCGTCGAGAGCCACGAAGCCGGCCAGCAGGACGCCGGTGGGCCGTGTCAGCGCAGCCAGCAGGCCGCTCAGCGCGGCTACGGGCCAGTTTCGTGAACGGGTGGCGAGCATGGTGACGGCGACCGCCAGCACGAACAGCGCCTCGCTGTAGGCCCAGGTCAGGACGAAGGCGGCCGGGAAGAGGTTGAACCACCACGCCGTGCGACGGGCCGCGGTGGCGTCGAAGTCCCTTCGGACCAGGCGCACCAGCACCGTCGTCGCCGCCAGGGCGGCAGCGTTGGCGAGCAGCACCAGGGCGATGTCGCGACGCCCGGCCAGCAGCCAACCCAGCCCGCGGCCCAGCAGCGGATACGCGGGGAAGTACCGGATGGCGCCCTCGGCGGCCCCCTCGTAGCCGGACTCGGCGATCTGGCGGTACCAATCGCCGTCCCACGACAGCAGTCCCTGATCGAGGGTGAGTCGGCCCTTGGCATCGTCGGCGCCCACGACGTGGGCCAGCGCGAAGGTGATGGCCACCAGCGCCCGCGAGGCCAACCAGGCGGGTGCGGCCGCCCGCAGGTCGGCCCTCCAGGTGCTCATGGGTCGAAGCGGTACAGCGCCGACGGTTCGTAGTAGTCGTTGTCGGGGCGCTGGACCAGCCCGCCTTGAC
>JAOUEE010000364.1 GCA_029858875.1 Acidimicrobiia bacterium | reverse complement strand
GGTGTCGGTCGGCTTCGCCAAGCGGCCGGTCACCGACACCGTTGCCGCCATGATCTGCCACGGCGCCCTGTCGCGCCATCCCGACCTGCGACTGGTGATGATCGAGAACGGCAGCTCGTGGGTGCGACCGCTGCTGGACGATCTGCGCGACACCTACAAGAAGATGCCACAGGGCTTCCTCGAGGATCCCGAGGTCGTGTTCCGCCGAGCCGTGCACGTGGCGCCGTTCTGGGAGGAGGACGCCGGAGTGCTGTGCGAAGCGATCGGCGTCGACAACGTGCTCTTCGGTTCGGACTATCCCCATCCCGAAGGTCTGGCCGACCCCCTCTCCTACGCCGACCACATCGCCGACCTCGACGACGAGACCCGCCGGCGGATCATGGGCGGCAACCTCGACCGCCTCATGGGCTTCTCCATCCCGGCCTGACCCGTGCCGGCACCCCGCTTCGTCGCGCTGCGCGTGCTCGACGTCGTGACCGAGACGGACGAGGCACGCTCGTTCGTGCTCCAGATCCCCGATGGTGAGCACGAGGCCTTCCGCTACCGGGCCGGCCAGTACTGCACGTTCAGGGTGGCCACCGACACGGGGGAGCAGCTGCGGTGCTACTCGATGTCGAGCTCGCCCGATGTCGATGAGCCCTTCCGGACCACGGTGAAGCGCGTCCCCGGCGGCATCGTCTCCAACTGGCTGATCGATCGGATCTCGCCCGGCGACGTCCTCCTGGCCACACCACCGGTCGGCGCCTTCTGTCTGGACCCCCACGAGACCCGACCGATCGTGGGCTTCGCCGGCGGCAGCGGCATCACCCCGGTGATATCGATCGTCAAGACGGCACTGGCGACCACCACCCGGCCGGTCCGCCTGCTCGTCGCCAATCGCGACGCTGCGGCGACCATCCTCTCGACCGAGCTCGACCGTCTGGCGGCGGAGCGCCGCGAGCGGTTCACCCTCGTCCACCACCATGACGACGCGGCCGGCTTCGTCGACGCCGACGAGATCGCCGACTTCGTGGGCGCCGACCTCGATGTGAGCGTCTACCTGTGTGGCCCGGTCCCGTTCATGGATCTCGTCGAAGAGACGCTCGCCGGACTCGGCCACGACCCCCTGTTGGTCCGAACCGAGCGCTTCGTCAGCGCCGAACCACCGACCGCCGAGGCCGGTTCGGGCGCGCCCGATGACCCTCGAATCGCCATCTCGGTGACGCTCGCCGGAGTCGCCCACACCCTCGAGCACCACGCGGGGGAGACCATCCTGGCGGCCTCCCGGCGCGGCGGTCTGCAACCGCCGTACTCCTGCCAGGCCGGCAACTGCGCCACGTGCCTGGCCGAGCTGACCGATGGGGAGGTCGACATGCGGGTGAACGACGTGCTGACTCCCGACGAGGTGGCCGCCGGTTGGATCCTGACCTGCCAATCGGTGCCCACCACGCCGTCGGTCACGGTCGTGTATCCCGACTGACCCGAATCCTGGCCCCTATGTAGGCGGTGCCAACCGATCACGCAGCACGCGACGCAGGACCTTCCCCGACGGGAGCCGTGGGATCTCGTCCACCACGTGGACGGCACTCAGGCGCTTGTACGCGGCCAGCCGATCGGCAACGAGCGCCTCGAGGTCGGTCGCCGTCGCCGCCGCGCCGTCCTTGAGGGTCACGGCGGCCACGACGGCCTCGCCCGTCGCCGGGTCGGGTACCCCGAAGACGGCACAGTCGGCAACGGCGTCGTGTCCATGGAGCACCGCCTCGACCTCGGCCGGCGCGACCTGGAAGCCCTTCACCTTGATCATCTCCTTCACCCGGTCGGTGATGTGGAGCCACCCCTCGGGTTCGACCCATCCGACATCGCCCGTGCGATACCAACCGTCGACGAAGGCCTCGGCGTCGGCATGCTCGGGGAGATAGCCGGCCATGGCCGAGGCACTCAGGACCTGGATCTCACCCGTTCCCCCGGGCTCGAGCGCCTCACCGGTCTCCAGGTCGACGATTCTCAAACGGACATCGTGCAGGGGAAGCCCGGCCGAGTCGAGGCGCCACACATCCGGGCGCCGCACGGGGTTGGCGGTGATGACCGGCACCTCACTGGCGCCGTACGCGGGGAGGAACGCCACGCCGGTCCGTTGGGTCACCCGCTGGGCCACGGATTCGGTGACCGGAGTGGCCCCCCACATGATGTAGCGCAGCGACGAGAGGTCGTACCGCTCGAGATCGGGGTGGTCGGCCATGGCCAGAGCGATGGGAGCCACCGCCATCTCGAGCGTGATCCGATCGGCCTCGATGTGATGAAGGAGCGCATCGAGATCGAAGCGGGCGTGGAGCCGGACCCCGGCACCGGCGGCACCGGCCGCCAGGAGGTTCAACAGACCGAGGATGTGAAAGGGCGGTGTGGCCACCTGCAAGCGATCATCGGCGCTCAGACCGAGAGCCGAGATCCAGTGATGGGTGGCGACCTCGAGCGATCCGTGGGTGTGACGCACCGCCTTCGGCAGACCGGTGGTCCCCGAGCTGAACACGAGCACGGCCTCGCGGTGGGTCCAGTCGGCCTGGAGATCCTTTCGGGTCCCCGACCGGGTCAACAGCTCGGCGTGGATCCGGTCATCGTCGAGGTGCAGGACCCGATCCTCGGTGACCGAGCTGGGCAGCACGTCGGGCGTCGACCCGTCGCACACGACCAGTACGGGGCCGGTCAGCTCGAAGGCATGGACCACCTCGCCCTCCTTCCAGGCCGGACTGACCATCACCACCGAAGCCCCGAGCTTCAACACCCCGAACACGAGCATGGGGAACTCGGGCCGGTTGGATGCCATCATGGCCACGCGGACGCCCGGCCCGACACCATGGTCGGCCAGCAGGCGGGCCGCAGCATTGGCCAGCCCGTCGAGCTCGCGGAAGCTCCATTGCTCGGGTCCGAAACGCAGGGCGATGCCCTCAGGCGTTCGATCAGCGGTGCGCTCGAGGAGCGTGTGGAGTCCCACCGGCTCGGGTTGGTGCACCGGACCGAATGCCGGAGCTCGCTGCATGGCTCTTCCCCTCG
This sequence comes from Acidimicrobiia bacterium, assembly GCA_029858875.1. Lineage (GTDB taxonomy): Bacteria > Actinomycetota > Acidimicrobiia > Acidimicrobiales > SHLQ01 > JAOUEE01. The sequence continues at coordinate 717 of JAOUEE010000364.1, read as the reverse complement.
GTGCCGAGAACGTCGCTCTTCTCCGTCGACTAGTCTAGTTCTCGCCAGGATCCACCGCTCGGGAGGGCCGATGTCAGCATCCATCGACGATCAGTCGGCGATCCAGGATCTCACCACCCGTTACGCGACGTATCTCGGTCGACACGAGGTCGCGGCCCTGGTCGAACTGTTCACGGCCGACGGCACCTATCACGCCTTCGACACCGAGTACTCGATGACCGAGTTCCCCGCCCTGTTGGAAGCCGCCCCGCGCGGCCAGCTGATCGTGAATCCGCCATTGCTGGACATCGAAGGCGACAACGGCAGCGGCTCACAGCACTACGTGTTCATCGACCAGCGCACCCACGAGATGCGCCTCGCCTGGTACGACGACCTCTACCGCCGCACACCGGACGGTTGGCGTTTCCTGCGCCGATCGACGACGTTCCTGCGACGTCACGGCGGAACGGACCAGGGACGCGACCACGACCCGGCCCGCCCCACAACCGGCGACTGAGCGTACCGGAGGGGCCGGTCAGCTCTGGCCGGCGATCCCTCGGTAGAGGTGGTTCCAGATGGCGTCGGCTCGGGCGCGGCGAGCGTCGGCGTCGCCGTCGGTTGCCGAACCGAAGGCGTTGAACATGGTGGTCTGCACCACGAACGCGGCGGCCGTCCGGACATTGTCGACCTTGATCTGTCCCTCGTCCTGCAGCGTCGTCATCACCTCGAGGAAGTGTT
>JAOUEE010000363.1 GCA_029858875.1 Acidimicrobiia bacterium | reverse complement strand
CAACGCGTCGGGACGCGAGAACGCGGTCACCGTTTCGCTCTCCCGCTCCTCGGGCAATGCCCTGCTCACCGTCAGCGACGAGGGTCCCGGCCTGAGTGACGAGGCCAAGGGGCAGGCACTCGAACGCTTCTGGCGCGGCGACCCGAGCCGACCCGGCACGGGCCTCGGGCTGGCCATCGCCCAGACGTTGGCCGAAGCCTCCGGCGGGAGTCTCGAGCTGCGTGACCACGACGGTCCGGGTCTCTCGGTCGTGATCACCCTGCCGGTCGCCGCCGGTCGTACCGAGCCGGCGCCGCCTCCGCCGACGTGATGGGGCGACCAGGTCGGCGTCGCCAGCTGGTCACCGGCCGACGGCTCGGTGCACGCTATACCCCTGCCCGTGGAGGTCGGATGGCCAGGATGGTGGTGCGGCCCACACCTTTGAGGTCGTAGGGGCGCAGCACCCGCCGCACATCGATGTCGTCGCGCTCCAGCAGGTGGCGCCCCAGGTCGGTGGGCACGGCGATACTGCCCGGACGGGCGATTCCGGTCAGGCGGCTGGCCAGGTTCACCACCGGACCGAACACGTCGCCGCCCACGGTCACCGTCGAACCGCTGGCCACGCCGCAGTGCACCGGCGGCATGTCGGGCACCGGAGCCAGCCGCTCGATGAGGTCCAGGCCGATGGCGATGGCCTGGTCCAGATCGCTGGTCACGAACATCACCTCGTCACCGATCATCTTCACCACCCGACCCTCGTTGGCGGAGACGACGTCGGACGCGGCGGCCTCGAAGCCGTCGATGATGTGGGTCAGCTCCGAAGCCGTCGCCTTCTTGCTGACCCGTGAGAAGCCGGAGAGGTCGGCGAAGCCGACCGCCAGCTCGGCCTGGTCCTCTCCGGTCGAGAGGCGGCGGGACATGGCGGCCATCAGGTGGCGTTTCCACACATAGGTCATGGTGGACTCGAGCAGGTCCATCACGTCTCGGCCGATGGTTGCGGACACGACGGCGTCACGCTGATCGCGCTGGGCCTGCATGTCGTCGAGCACCGCGAGCTGGGCGTCGACCAGACGGGAGAACGACACGCCCGATACCCGAGCGAGACGCAGGATCTCCTGCTCGCCGATGATGTCGGCCGTCATGAGGGCATCGAGGGTCCTGACCATCTCGACATCCTCGTCCCGAAAGGCGCGCTCCTCGTCGGGAACCTCGGGGAATCCCATCGCCCGCCACCAGCGCACCGAGCGCTCGTGGGCGACCCCGCTGAGGGCTTCGACGTCGGCCTTGCGGAGCGTGGGTGGGTCGAGGTGGACGAGGCGGTGGAGATTCGCCAACGTGGTTTCCGCATCGAGGTTGGATTCGGCGTTCACCCGACCATCTTGGCCGCTCGTCCCCGTGGAGCCGGCCACGCTGGGCGGGTCACCCGATCAGGAGCGGGCGGTGGCGGCGTCATGGCGGGTCTGATAGCCAGGCGGCCGAAGCCGAGAGGAGGCCGCAATGGCGCATGATGTGGTGATCAGGGGTGGCATCGTGGTCGACGGAACCGGTGCCGATGCCAGGCGGGCCGACGTGGCCATCGACGGTGATCGGGTCACGGCGGTCGGCCGGGTGGACGCCGACGGAGCGGGCCACGCGATCGACGCCGACGGGCGGATCGTCACGCCCGGATTCGTCGACATCCACTCGCACCTCGACGCGCAGATCGGTTGGGATCCGCTGATGTCGTCGTCGTGTTACCACGGCGTCACCTCGGTGGTGCTCGGCAACTGTGGCATGACGTTCGCGCCGGTCCGACCCGGCCAGGCCGATGTGCTGGCGGCGGCCATGGAGACCGTGGAGGACATCCCCGCGTCCTGCATCCTCGGGGGGCTGCCGTGGAGCTGGGAGGGCTTCGGTGGCTACCTGGACGCGTTGGCGGCCATGCCCATGGGCATCAATGCCGGTGGTTACGTGGGCGACGTCGCCATTCGGCTGTACGTGGCGGGTGACGAGGCGTGCGAGCCGGGGTTTCGGGCCACGCCGGACCAGCTGCGCGAGATGGCCCGTTGTGTCGAGGAGGCCATGGAGGCGGGCGCGCTGGGGTACTCCATCTCCCGCAGCCTGTTCCACCGGGTGCCCGACGGCCGCAACGTGCCGGGTACGTGGGCACCGCCGGAGGAGTTCTACGCCATCGCCGAGCCACTGGGTCGGTTGGGGCGTGGGGTCCTCGAGTCGGCGCCCCGCTACAACGAGGTGGAGACCAATGCCCCGCGGGTCGACGAGGAGTTGGCATGGATGGCCGAGCTCAGCCGGCGGACGGGTCGTCCCTTCAGCTTCAATCTCCAACAGATCGGTTCGCTCGGCTCCCACTATCGCGACGTGATCCGCCTGGCCGAGGAGGCCAACCGGACCGGTGCCCGGCTCCGACCCCAGATCACACCCCGAAGTGTGGGGGTGCTCTTCTCGCTGGCGGCCAACACGCTCATCGACGATCTGCCCTCTTTCCAGCCTCTGAAGCCACTGGATCTCCAAGGTCGACTCGATGCCCTTCGTGACCCCGGTGTCCGGGCGCAACTGATCGCCGACGGCGCCGAGGCCGACGCCGGGCTGTTCGAGCGCATGTACCTCATGCCCGCCGACCGACCAGCCGTGTACGACTACTCGCCGGCCGACTCCGTCGCCTCCATCGCCCGCTCCGCCGGTGTCTCGCCTGTCGAGGCCTACGTCGATGCCATGGTGGAGTCCAACGGTCGGGCAATCGTCAACTGGCCCGTGATGAACGAGGACCACGACGCGGTGCGAGAGCTGGTCACCTCACCGACCACGATCATGGGACTGGCCGATGCCGGTGCCCACGCCACCCAGATCATGGACGCCAGCCAGCCCACCTACTACCTCGCGCACTGGGTGCGTGACGAGCAGGCCCTCACCCTCGAAGAAGGGGTGCGGGCCCTCACCGGCGACACGGCAGCCTTCATCGGGTACACCGATCGGGGCACCCTCCGGCCCGGAAGCTACGCCGATGTCAACGTGATCGACCTCGACGGCCTCTCCCTGCCCCTACCCGAGATCGTGCGGGACTTTCCTGGTGACATCCCCCGCTTCGTGCAGAAGGCCCACGGCATCGAGCACACGTTCGTGAACGGTCGTCACTTCATGGCCCACGGGGAGCACACCGGCGAGCTGGCGGGGCGGCTGCTGCGTCTCCACGAGCAGTAGTCCGGATCCGACCGGCGTGAGGCGAACGCCGAGCCGCGGCCGGGTGCAGCCCGTCGGCCCGATCCTCATGGTCTCCTCCGAGCCGGTGGCGAGGTCCGCCCCGTGCTGGAGTGCGGCCCCGGGGAGGTGGCAGAGTGAGGTCTCGTTACCGCGAGAGGGGCAGAGGTGAAGCAGTCGTTCGCATGGTGGTCGTTCACCATGGGTCTCACCGATGCGCAGCAGTCCGAGCTGATGGTCGCCGCATCCGACATCGGATTCGAGGGTGTGGAGATGGTGCCCGAACCCCTGTGGCCCACGGCGCGCGAGGCCGGCCTCGACATCGTCACCATCACCGGCCACGACATCGAGAGTGGTTTCAACGACCCGGCCAACCACGCCGAGCTGCACGCTCGGGTGGCGGCAGCCATCGACTCGGCGGGTCGGGCGGCGGTGCCGTCCGTGATCGTCTTCTCCGGCAACCACGGCGGGTCGAGCGACGACGAGGCCATCGCCCACTGCGTGCGAGGTCTGGCTCCACTGGCCGAGGCGGCCGAGCGGGTCGGGGTCACCCTGCTCCTCGAGCTGCTCAACAGCAAGGTCGACCATC
>JAOUEE010000362.1 GCA_029858875.1 Acidimicrobiia bacterium | reverse complement strand
GCGTGTCTCCGCGGCTGACCTCGGTCGGCCCCGCCGGGGCGCCGATGCCGACGAGACGTGAGGCGGTCGGTCGTTTGTGACAGGATCCAACATGATGCGCCGATGGATTGCACTGTGGCTGTGTGGCGCGCTTGCGGCCAGCGGGTGCGCCGGGGATGACGGCGATGGGGGCCCGAGTGACTCCGCCGTCGAGGCGACGACCACGATGGCGCTCGAGCAGACGACGACCTCGGCTGCGGTCGATTCGACGAGCGTGTCCACGACCGTGCCGCCGCGGGGTGAGGCCGTTGCGGTCCCGGCCGTCGACGGTCCCGTGGATGGAGGAGATCGTGGCGGTCTGCCCGCGAACCCGGCGCCACGGGAGCTTCTCGAGGACCACGACTACGTCGAGGAGGAGTTCTTCATCAGCGGTGAGGCGACCGCATACGAGCCGGTCGGCGAGCTGGGCGAGGACGGGATGTGGGAGGTCGAGCCGGCGGCCACGACGCCATACACCACACGGATCCTCGTTCGGCGCCCCGCCGAGCCGGCCGATGCCAACGGCGTTGTCGGCGTCGAGTGGCTCAATGTCTCCGGCGGCCAGGACGCCGACCCCGACTTCGGATTCCTCTACCCGGAGATCCTCGCACGAGGCACCACATGGGTGGGAGTGTCGGCCCAGTTCGGTGGAGTCGATGGTCCGGGACTGGGCATCGAGATCCCCGGCGTCACGGCGATTCCGCTGAAGACGGCCGACCCCGCCCGCTACGAACCCATCGATCACCCGGGCGACGACTACTCCTACGACATCTACTCCCAGGCCGCCCAGGCGATCCGCCGGCCCGATGGTGTCGACCCGCTGGGCGGGGTACCCGCCGAGCACGTGATCGCCATCGGGGAGTCGCAGTCGGCGGGCCGGTTGACGGCGTACATCAACGCCGTGCATCCGTTGGCGGACATCTACGACGGGTTCCTCGTGCACAGTCGCTTCGGGGCCTCGCCGATCTCGGCGGACTCGGCGTCGCCCGAGGTGGTGAACTTCCGCTCCGATCTCAACGATCCGATCCTCTGGTTCCAGACCGAGACCGACGTGGCCCGGGCCTTCCCCGCCCGTCAGCCCGACACCGACCGACTGGTGACCTGGGAGGTCGCCGGCGCGGCCCACGCCGACCAGTCGCAGTTGGATTACGGCAACGCTTCGATCCGGGTCATCGAGCCCGACTTCCCGTTGCCCGACTTCGAGGAACTGTGTGGCGGCACCCTCAATCAGGGCCCCCAGCCGCTGGTGCTCCAGCGGGCTTGGAGTGACCTCGTTCGCTGGGTGATCGACGGTACCCCGCCGGCCCCGGCCGCCGAGCTCGAGATCCGGGACGGGAGCATCACCCGCGACGAGCTCGGCATCGCGGTCGGCGGCATCCGCACGCCCGATGTCGACGTCCCCATCGCCGTTCACAGCGGCACACCTCGTCCCGACGCCAGCGTGATCTGCTCGCTGTTCGGTTCGACCACGCCACTCGCTGCGGAGGAACTCGCCCTGCGCTACCCGACGCATGAAGACTATGTCGAGCAGGTTCGGGTGGCGGCCGATGCAGCGCTCGGGGCCGGATTCCTGCTTCCGGAAGGCGTCGAAGCCCTCGTCGCCGAGGCGGAAGCGGCTTCGATTCCCGCCTGAAGATCGTTCCCGACGTTCAGATCGGCCAGTGGTCGAGGACGGCCTCGATCGCTTCGGTGGAGGCGGCGAACCCCCCGAGGTGGCTCTCGCCGGGACGCACACTGAGCGACGAATCAGGGACGGCCTCGGCCATCCTCTGGGCCTGCTCGAGCGTCACGATCGGGTCGGCGTCGCCCTGCCAGAAGTGGACCGGCACGCGCACGTCGGCGAGTCGGAATCCCCAATCGCGGGTGAACAACACCAGATCGAGCACCGGTCCCGGAAGGCCGCCGCGGGCGGTGCGTGCGATGTCGTGCAGGAACATCGCCTGCATCTCCGGGATGCCGAAGACCGCTTGGTCGCCTGGGGGAAACACCTTGGCCGTGGCTCGGAACACGGGATCCTTGACCGGGTCCATCAGGCGGACGACCAACCCGAGTGCTGCGCCGATGGGACGACTGGTGACCCGGGCCAGACCGGCCACCGGCGCGAGGGCGGAGACCAATCCACCGGCATGGGACTCGGGCCCGATGTGCGGTGCCACACCGCCGAGGATCGCCGCCGCGACCACGCGGTCGCCGTGGCCGTGGCTGACGGCCAGCGCATACGGACCGCCCCCCGAGAGGGCAGCGACGCCGAAGCGCTCGATCTCCAGCGCGTCCATCAGGTAGCCGATGTCCTCGTTGATGCTGCGCATCGCCGGGTAGAGGTGGTGCGTGGACTCGCCGTAGCCCGGACGCTCGACGACGATCACGCGGGCATCGTGGTCGTGGAGCGACCGGCGCAGCGACTCGGGAATCTGATGGCGCCCGCCAGGTGTGCCGTGGAACCACAGAACAGGTCGCCCCCGGGCCGGGCCGTACTCCGCCATGCCGATGCGTCGGCCGCCCGGCAGCGCGATGACCGCCTCGACGCGCGGGGGAGTGAGTTGGGTCGGTTCCGCCGTGGGTCGATGCTCGGGACTCGTCACCGTCACCCCCTGGCGGCCAATGAGGCTGCGGCCGTCGCGGCAGGCTACCCGCGGATCACTGCTTCTCGCGAGACGACGACTGGTCGGGAACCGGCAGGTGGACGTTGCTGATCGGCGCCGCCTTCGGCGGCTCCATATCGGGAGGACCGAGCCGATCCGATCGGGTGGCGAAACCCACGTAGCGCCAGATCAGCTGGTTTCCATCGAGATGCCGGGTGATCTCGTTGTCGAGCCCCTCGGGCCGCAGCACGTGGGTACCGTCCTCGTAGAACGCGGCGACCCGGATCGGCGTTGCGAAGTCCATGGCTGTGACATCGTTGACGCCGTTCTCGAGCGTGCCGTCGACACGCATGTCGTGGATGACACCGCCCGACGTGATGACGATCCGATCGCCACACTGCTCGATGCGCTGGATCGCACCGTCGACGGGGTTCGGCTCACCGTCCCGTTCCGGTCCCACCACCCGCCAGATCCCTCGCAGGTCAGGAGCGCCCTCGACGAGTGGTTCGGTGCAGCCGGCCAGGACCGGGTCGGGCATCACGTCGCCGTACCCCCCTTCGGGGGTGAAGGCGATGGGGATGTCGTCGGCGTTGCTGTCCGGTCGGTCCTGCATGGGTGCCTCGCTGGAGTCGGGCGGACGCGTTCGTCCGGGAGCTGGGGCTCGTCGGCGCCGGATGGCGCGTCGCCGCTACCGTCGGGTCAGACGTCGAAGCCGATGGCCGCAACTGGCGTGGCGGGCGACATCTGCGGCGGCTCGGCCATCAGCGGCCCGAATGCCTGCATGGCTGCCTGCATCGCCTCACTCTGGCCGTGGTTCTGCATGGCCGCCTCGTCGGTCATCAGTGCGAAGAAGAAGAACCGGTCGTCCTCGCCGCGGTGGTACGAGTAGATCTCCACCCCTGGCTCGTCGCTGGCCGCCTCGACCATCTGGGCCAGTACTCCGGCCATCTCGTCGGCCTTGCCATCCTGGCAGGTGATGGTGCCGATCATCGAAATCTTGCTCATGGTCGTACTCCTGTGCGACCGTGGCCGCATCATCTGGTGGATCTCGTGCCGACATCACTAGCACGAACCGGTCGCGGGACCAGAGAGATGCTCACATGACCACTCGCCAGACACCTCCCGAGCGCCGTGCCGACGGCAAAGCGTGGCGCAAACAGGTGCCACGATCGAGCCACGGCGAC
>JAOUEE010000061.1 GCA_029858875.1 Acidimicrobiia bacterium | reverse complement strand
CCCCGATCGAGTCTCCGGTAGGGGACGTGGGCGCCGTGGGCCAGGATGCCTCGCATGGCGTCAACGTAGCGGCGTCGTCCCTCGACCACCGACCCGCCCGCGGCGAGCCGGTAAGGAGCGGCACTTAGGACCTGAGCGGATAGGTGCACGCGCTATCGCCGAAACGGTTTCGTTTCGGCTCGTTCCTCGCCGAAACAAGGGCACTGTATCTTTAGGTCGCCTTGCGGATCGGGCTCCTTCGTCGCCCTATCCGCGCGGCTCCTTATATGGCCGTGGGTGAGTGGGTCCGTGTAGGGTGCCGACGATGTCTGAGTCTGGGGGGAACCGGCACTCATCCTCGGCCGCCTCGCTGACGGCGACGATGCTCGACGAGGAAGCCGCACGACTGGCCGCCCAGGCCGACAAGGACGAGCAGATCCTGTTCGCCGACGACATGCTCCCCGGTGTCGGCAGCGCGGAGATGACCCTCTCGGAGGGTCTGGCCAAGGGCGGGATCCGCACCTTCATGGTGCTGCTGATCCTCAACTCCCTCGATGAGCTCGAGGGTGCCACCATGAGCGTGCTGGCCCCCGACATCCGCGACTCCTTCGGGGTGTCCGACGGCGTGATCACGTTCATCGTGTCGGCGTCGTTCGCCTTCGTGGTGCTCGGCGCCATGCCCATGGGCTGGTTGGCCGACCGCTTCCGCCGCCCGCCCATCATCGGGAGCGCCAGCCTCGTGTTCGGGGCCATGGTCTTCATGTCCGGCCTGGCCGTCAACGCGTTCATGCTGTTCTGGGCCCGCTTCGGCGTCGGGGTGGCCAAGTCCAACACGATCCCCGTCCACGGCAGTCTGATCGCCGACACGTACCCGATCGGGGTCCGTGGCCGCATCAACGCCACCAATTCGATGGTCGGACGCTTCATCGGCGCGGCCAGTCCCGCCCTGGCCGGCACCATCGCCTTCGTCTTCGGTGATGACGGATGGCGCTACGCCTTCCTCATCCTCGGCTTGCCGGTGTCCGCCTTCGCCATCTTCGCCTTCTTCCTCAAGGAGCCGCCACGCGGCCAGTGGGAGAAGGACGACGTGGTGGGCGAGGTGCTCGACGATGCCGAACCGGCCCCGGTGTCGGTCGAGGCCGCCTTCGCCCGCCTGTGGAAGATCAACACCCTGCGCTCGGTCATCGTCGCCTTCTCGGCGATGGGTTTCAGCCTCTTCACGGGAGCCGTCCTGGCCAACCTGTTCCTCGAGGACGAGTTCGGTCTCAGCAGCCTCCAGCGGGGCTGGTTGGCCACGGCCACCGCCATCCCCGGGATTCTGGCCGTGCCCTTCGTCGGCCGGTACTTCGATGGGCTCTACCGCAAGACCCCCAGTCGGGCGCTGGCCACGTTGGGCTTGCTGTTGTTGCCCTCGACGCTCCTGGTCCCGGCCCAGTACTACCTTGCCCCCAACATGTTCGAGAACACCGCTCTGGTGCTGCCCACGGGCTACGAGGTGCCCGGCTCGGTGCTGATGTTCGGTGTGTTCAACGCTTTCAACGCCTTGCTGGTGGGAGCGTCGTTCGCGATGGTTCCCGCATTGCTCCAGGCGGTGGTGCCCTACCGGCTGCGGGGCCTCGGGTCGGCCATGGCCACGATGTACATCTTCTTCATCGGGGCGGTCGGGGGTGGGCTGATCGCGGCATGGGCCTCGGACACGTGGAGCCCCCGGTTCGCGGCCATGTTGGCCGTCCCGGCCATGCTGATCGGCGGGCTGACCGTGGTCAGGAGCTCACGCTTCATCCGCAACGACCTGTCCCTGGTGGTGGCCGAGCTCCAGGAGGAGCAGGAAGAGCACGAGCGCCAGCGGACCGACCCCGACTCGGTGCCCACCATCCAGGTCAACAACATCGACTTCAGCTACGGCAACGTCCAGGTGCTGTTCGACGTCGACTTCGAGGTCCGCCCCGGCGAGGTGCTGGCCCTGCTCGGCACCAACGGTGCGGGCAAGTCCACCATCCTGCGGGTGATCTCGGGGCTGTCCACTCCCGAGCGGGGTGTGGTGCGGCTCAATGGCCGCAACATCACCTTTGCGTCGCCCGAGCAGCGCAACCGCATGGGCGTGCACCTGCTGCTCGGCGGCAAGGGCGTGTTCGACACCATGACCATCCGCCAGAACCTGGTGATGGCTGCCTTCCCGTACCGCAAGGACAAGGCCGAGGTCGAGGCCCGACTCGAGCGGGTGTACGACCTGTTCCCCGATCTGCGTCAGCGTCAGGCGCAGAAGGCCGGTTCGCTGTCGGGTGGTCAACAGCAGATGTTGGCCCTGGCCGCCACCATGTTGCACGACCCCGAGGTGCTCATCATCGACGAGCTGTCGTTGGGCTTGGCGCCCATCGTCGTCGAGGAGCTGCTCGGCGTGGTCGAACGGCTCAAGGCCGAGGATCTCACCATCATCATCGTCGAGCAGTCCTTGAACGTGGCCCTGGCGATCGCCGATCGTGCCGTGTTCCTCGAGAAGGGGCGGGTCCGCTTCGAGGGAGATGCGCAGGAGTTGCTCGAACGCGACGACCTCGCCCGCGCCGTGTTCCTCGGCGATGAGGGCGGCTGAGGATGGAGCGACGCACCCAGTTCGCCCTCGGCGTCGGCCTCATCGTGTTGGTGCTGGTCGGCTTCGCCTCCGGTGCCATCGAGTGGTTCCTCGGCCTGTTCGGCCTCGAGTTCACCAACCAGCTCCTGTACGACGGCGTGGTGTTCGGGCTCGTGTACGGCCTGCTGGCCCTGGGCATCGTGCTCATCTATCGATCGACCCGGGTCATCAACTTCGCCGTTGGCAACATGGGCCTCCCGGGTGCGGTGCTGTTCGCGCTGATGATCTTCAACTGGAGCTTCCCGTTCTGGATCGCGCTGGCCGTCACCCTGGCGGTCGGCACCTTGTTCGGGTTGATCATCGACGTGGCCGTCATCCGCCGCCTGTTCAACTCGCCGAGGGTGATCCTGTTGGTGGCCACCATCGGCGTGGCCCAGCTGGCCCTGGCCATCGTGTTCGCCTACCCGGATCTGGACGTGTCGCCGGGTGAGAAGTACCCCCGCTTCATCGGTTCGGAGTGGACCGACGTGTTCGGAACCGGCGTCGACACGACCGGCTCGGAGCTGGTCGTGCTCCTCATGGTCCCGGTCCTCGCCGGATTGTTGTCGGTGTTCCTCTACCGGACCACGGTCGGCCAGACCGTCCAGGCCGCGGCCGACAACCCCGACCTGGCCCGGCTGTCGGGCATCTCGCCCCGCATCGTCTCCATGTTGATATGGAGCATTGCCGGCTTCCTGTCCACCATTTCGATGGTGATGCTGTCGCAGCTGAGCGGGTCGACCTCGGCCGCCACCTTCCAGAACATCGGGCCCAACACCATGGTGCGGGCCCTGGCCGCGGCCGTGATCGCCGGGATGCGATCGTTCACGCTGGCCCTGGTGGCCGGCATCGGCGTCGGCGTCACCCAGGCGCTGATCCGCTTCAACTATCTCGACCAGTCGGGACTGGTCGACTTCATCCTGTTCGTGGCCGTGCTGGTGGCGGTGTTCTGGCAGAGCCGAACCGAAGAGCAGACCACCCAGTCGTCCTTCTCCTTCGCACCCAAGATCAAGGCCATCCCGGCCCGACTTCGAGGCATCAACAGCGCGCTGGTCGGCCTGCTGGGCATCGTGGCCCTGGCCATCGCCATCATCACCCCGCTCATCGTCGACACCCCGTCGAGGCACTTCCTGTATGCGTCGATCGTGGCCTTCGCGGTGTGCGCCGCGTCGGTGACCGTGATCACCGGCTGGTCGGGGCAGCTGTCGCTGGGGCAGATGGCTTTCGCCGGCCTCGGCGCGTTGGGAGCGGCCGCGCTCACGAGGGGAGTCGAGCTCGACATCTTCTTCATCGACGTCCAGTTCGAACCCATTCCCTTCGTGTTGGCCGTCTTCGTCGTACCGCTCTTCACCGCCGTGCTCGCGGCGTTGATCGGCATCGGCGGCCTCCGGGTTCGGGGCCTGATGCTCGCCGTCACCACGTTCGCGTTCGGTCTGGCTGCGCAGCAGTACATCTATCGGCGACCGATCTTCTCCGACGGCAACAGCCAGAGCGTGCCCTTCGATCGGGGAGCGTTCTTCGGCATCGAGCTCACCAGCCAGCGGGCCTACTACTTCTTCAGCCTGGCCGTGCTGGTCCTGGTGCTGGCCGTGCTGGCCCGTCTGCGCAAGAGCGGGGTGGGCCGCACCATCATCGCCGTGCGGGACAACCCCGACTCGGCCGCGGCGTACACGGTGGCGCCGACCCGCACCAAGCTCGTCGCCTTCGCCATGGCCGGCGGCATCGCCGGCCTGGGTGGTGCGGTGCTCGGCGGGTTGGTGCGCAACATCCCGTTCACCGAGCGGTTCTTCCTCACCGACGACTCGCTGCGCCTGGTGGCGATGGTGGTCATCGGCGGGCTGGGATCGGTGGTCGGCCCGGTGATCGGCGCCCTGTGGGTGCAGGGGTTGCCGGCCTTCTTCCCCGACAACGAGGTCGTCCCGCTGCTCACCTCCAGCATCGGGTTGCTGGTCCTGTTGCTGTACTTCCCCGGTGGCTTCGTGCAGATCTACTACTCGGCGCGCGACAAGTGGATGCGTTGGCTCGAGGTTCGGCTGCCGGAGGATCCGCACAAGACGTTGCGCGAACCTCCCCAGTCGATCCGAACCAGTGGCGGTCGACCGTCGCTGCCCGAGGTCGCTCTGACCATGCAGAAGGTGAACGTGCACTTCGGGGGCAACCACGCGGTGAACGACGCCACCGTCGAGGTACGGGCCGGCGAGGTGGTGGGCCTGATCGGCACCAACGGCGCGGGCAAGTCCACGCTCATGAACGCGGTCGGCGGGTACGTCACCTCCACCGGAACCGTCGAGCTGATGGGCCGCGACGTGTCCCGTCTGCGACCCGAGTCGCGCTCGCGGCTTGGTCTCGGCCGGACCTTCCAGGCCGCGTTGCTCTTCCCCGAGCTGACCGTCAGCGAGACCGTGCAGGTGGCGCTGGAGGGACGGGGCCGCACCGGGGTCATGTCCACCGCTCTGTTCCTGCCCCACACCTTCGCCCGCGAACGGCGCCGGCGAGCCGAGGCCGGTGAGCTGATCGACTTCCTCGGGCTGGGTCGCTACGCCGACACCTACATCTCCGACCTGTCCACGGGCACCCGTCGGATCGTCGAGCTGGCCGGTCTGCTGGCCCTCGATGCCCGGGTGCTGTGTCTGGACGAGCCCACCGCCGGTGTGGCCCAACGCGAGACCGAGGCGTTCGGTCCGTTGATGCTGCGCATCCGCGACGAGCTGGACGCCAGCATGCTCATCATCGAGCACGACATGCCGCTGATCATGAGTTTGTCCGACCGGGTGTACTGTCTGGAGGCGGGTCAGGTCATCGCGGAGGGCGATCCCGACGCCGTGCGCCACGATCCGGCGGTGATCGCCAGCTACCTCGGCACCGACGAGCGAGCCATCGAGCGCTCGGACGCCCGCTAGCGGGCCGAGTCCGATGATGCCGACGTGAGTCGCCCGTGGCCGTCCACCGCATCGGACCTCGCCGATCAGCTGGTGGCCGATGTGACGGGGGTGTTGGCCGACCTCGAGGCCGATTACACCCCCGGCCTGGTGCTCCCGGCCACGTTCGGCGGCCACCTCGTCGGCCCCGATGTGGCCGCTGACCTGGGCTTCACCCTCGGCCTGCTGCACGAGGACGGTGTCGACGACGTGGCGGGCTGCTCGGTGGTCGACACCGTGCTTCGGGTACTGCGTGACATCGACGGGCCGGCCACGCACACCTTCTACAGCTACCGGGCGGCCGAGACCCTGCTCCGCCTGGGCGGCTACCACGACAACCCCCACCTCGAGGACTGGGACGCCCGCGAGCTGGCCAACCTGGCCGAGGCCGTCGACTCCTCGGGATTCGAAACGGCCTTCGACAGCGGTCACCTCCCCAACAACTTCGCCATCGTCCTGGCCCGAGCGGAGCTGGGCCGCCGTCGGCTGGGCCTGCTCGATGATCCCCGGTTCTTCGACAAGCTGATGGCCCGCACGGTCGACCTGCTGTCGGAGGCCGACCGCGGCTGGATCGACGATGCCGGCGACGATCGGGGCCAGTACGACATCTACACACCGGACATGTTCCTCTTCTCCGAGCCACTGGCCGACGAGCTCGGCGATGTCTGGATTCGTGGTCTCACCCGGGTCATCTCCGACATCCACGATCTGGCCCAACCCGGTGGAGCCGTCGTGTGGGGTCGTTCGATCGGTGCCCTGGGGTTGGCCATGTCGGTGGAGCTCGGATCGGTGGCCGTCGGGCGGGGCCTCACGTCGGACCCGTCGCCATGGTTGGCCCGGGCCGCCCATGCCGCCGGTGAGCTGGCCCGATGGTTCCGACGGGGTGTGCTCGACAGCCATGTCGGACGAGCCACGATGTTCTACCGGGGCCCGCCGCGGCGATTGCAGATGACCCTGGATGTCGCCGGCAAGCTGGTCCAGGCCGTGCTCGAGCTGCGGCGGGCCCCCGACGCCGCCGTCGGGCCGGTCGCGTCCGCCTTCGGGGACGCCGACCGTTTCGTGGCCTTCGACGCTGATCGGCCGCGGGGCGTGTGGTCCTACCGCCGTCGCGGCCTCCAGTTCGTGGTGCCCGCCGTCGGGGGCTACATGACCGGGTACAGCGCGGCCCCCCGCGCCCCTGGCCTGTGGGAACCGGCCACGCACGGTCCGGTCGCCCTCGAACCGGTGGTGCACCAGGGCGACAAGTCCCGCTACTACCAGGCGGCACCGCTGGCGGTCGATCACCGGTCGGGGTCGGTGGAGATCCGCCAGGGCACGCTTGGAGAGCAGGGCCAGCTGGAGGCTCCGGCCGACGCGCCGAGCGGGCGCCGTGAGGTGCGGTATTCGGTCGAAGGTCGGTCGTTGGTGGTGCACGAGACACTCCACATCGACACCCATCTCGACGAGGTCATCGCCGTCAGCTGGGCCCTCCCCGAGCGGACCGACCGCCCCTACCGGGTCGAGGCCACCGGGCTCGACGGCACGGAGGTCGGCCCGGTGCGCACCACCGACGTGTCCGGTATCGCCGAGTGGCGCAGCTTCTGGGGCGAGCCCCGGGTGGTCCACGAGTTCGACGCGCGCCCGGCGGCCGCCCTGTCGGTGCGCTGGCAGATGACGCCCAAGATCCGGTTGGGGGGTACCGCCGGCATGCATGCGTACCCGGCCGCGCTGTTCGGCCCCATCACCGAACGCATCCACCACCGGGACGCGCCCATCGACGATCCATGGGCGGCCTACGACCTCGACGTGCTGCACCTGCACTGGCCCGAGTGGTACTCGGGTATCGACCCGATTCGCACCGCAGAGGTCATTCGGCAGTTCGAGGACGCCGACACCCGCGTGTTGTGGACGATGCACAACCTGCTGCCGCATCTGTTCCGTGAGGAGGGTGCCCGGGCGAGCTACCAACTCTGGGCCGAGGCGGCCGACGGCGTGATCCACCACACCGAATGGGGTCGCGACCGGGCACTGGCCACGTACACCTACGGCGACCACACTCGTCACGTGGTGATACCGCACGGCCACTGGGCCGAGCGCTTCGGGCCCGGTCCCACCCGCGAGGATGCCGCCGCCCGCTGGGGGTTGCCCGACGCTCCCATCCGAGTGGGGGTGATCGGGGCGCCGCGGATCGACAAGCTGGTGCAGCACGTCATCGACGGGTTCCACCGATCCTCGCGAACGGACATCCAGCTCGTGTTGTACTCGCTGGTCGATGAGCAGCTGCCCGACGACGACCGGATCGTGACCTTCCCCTACACCCACGTGTCAGAGGCCGACTACGCCTCCAGGGTCGCAGCCCTCGACGCCCTGGTGCTGCCGTTCGAGGTCGAACACACCGGGATGTTGATGACCGGCACCCTCTTCGATGTGATCGGCTTCGGCCGGGCCGCCATCTGCTCGGACTGGCCCGTGCTGCGCGAGACCCTCGGCGACGCTGGTCGCTACTACGGCGTCGGCGCCGACGACCTGACCGCGTTCTTCGACTCGGTCTCGGCCGATGATCTGCGCGCCGCGGGGGCGGCCGCGGCCGAGCTGCGCCACCGCTACGACTGGGGTCCCATCGCCGACACCACGGCGGCGTTCATCGACGAGCTGGTCGGGTCCTGAGCGCGGTGACACCGCGGCCGCGCGGCCGGCAACGCTGGGACGCGGTCGATGAACCGTCGGGTAGCGTTCCGGGCGATGAAAGGGGTCACCGGTGACCGATGAGGTCCTGTCGCAGTACCGCCAGAGCATCGACAACATCGATGCGGCTCTCGTGTTCCTGCTGGCGGAGCGGTTCAAGATCACCAAGCAGGTGGGGACCTACAAGGCGCAGGTCGGCCTGCCGCCGGCCGATCCCGAGCGCGAGGCCGAGCAGTTGGCCCGTCTGCGGAGCCTGGCCGAGTCGGCCAACCTCGATCCCGAGTTCTCGGCCAAGTTCCAGCGGTTCATCCTGGACGAGGTGATCCGCCACCACGTGCGCATCGCCGACGAAGCGGCCGACTGACCGGTCGGTCAGTCGATGGGCGGCGCAGAGAAGCTCATGGCCGCCGTGATCTCGTCGTCGGACATGGTGGCCAGCGCGGTGAGGATCGGCTCGGGGTAACGCAGATGCGGCTTGGCCGGATCGGGCGCGGGTTGGGCGACGGGGCGTTCGGCGATGTCGGGTTCGGGCGGATGGCGGAAGCGCTCGAGGTCGGCCTCGTCGATGCCACACCGGGCCGCCACCGCGGGATCGACCCAGTGGTGACCGTCGATGGAGGTGACCCATGCCGACACCTCCAACACCAGGCCCTCGGGGCCACGGAAGTAGATCGACCGGCAGAACCCGTGGTCGATGGGACCGTTCACCTGGTAGCCGTGGCTCCGGATGCGATCGCGCATGGCCAGGAGGTCCTCCACGCTGTCCACCCCGAACGCCACGTGCTGCATCGTGCCCGGTGCCGTCGTGTCGCCGCCGTGGGCGGCATGGGTGACCCCCAGCTGCTCGTCGATGTGGGCCATGTCGGGGAGGAACACGAACGACATGGCCGAGGTGTCGTTGAGCCGGAGGAAGCAGTGGGAGCCCCCCGGGACCCCGTGCATGTCGAACAGGCCGACCAGTTCCATGCCCAGGACCTGGGTGCAGAAGTCGATGACGCCCCGCATGTCGGCCGTGCTGGCCGCCAGGTGATGGAGGTGGGTGACGCGTGGCATGCAGGCATGGTTGCACCGCCGGCGACCCTCCGACAAGCGTTCGTCGCCGGGTGGGTGCCCTCCCGGCCGGGCGGGTCACTGTATGCGGGCGACCTAGCGCGGTGAGTGGTTTTGGGTCATACTCGCTGGGTCGCCTACCAAGGACCGGTCATGTCACGACGGATTCTCGCAGTATTCGCACTCCTCGCCGGGATGATGGCCTTCGGCCTGAGCCCGGCTGCGGCCATGGAGATGTGTGGCGGGGAACCCGCCACCATCGTGGGGACCTCGGGTGACGACGTGCTGGTCGGGACGACGGGTCCCGACGTGATCTTCGCCGGTGACGGCGACGATCGGATCAATGGCAAGGCCGGCGACGACATCATCTGCGGTGGTGCCGGCGAGGACACGGTGTTCGCGGGCGACGGCGATGACCAGGTGTTCGGCGACGACGATGCCGACAACCTCAATGGCGGTGCCGGCGACGACACCCTCGCCGGGGTGTCCGGCGACGACAAGATCGCCGGAAACAGCGGCAACGACAGCCTGCTCGGTGGGTCGGGCGCCGACCTGGCCTTCGGTGGTGGAGACGACGATGTGCTGCGGGGCGGCAGCGAGGACGACATCATTCGTGGCGGCCCCGGCCTCGACACGCTGCTCGGCGGCGACGGCGCCGATGTGGCCCGGGGTGGCCCGGCCGCCGACCTGCTGCGGGGCAACGATGGTCCCGACACGCTGGTCGGCAACGGTGGAGCTGACTTCGTCGAAGGCGGCGCCGGCAGCGATCGTGTGTTCGGTGGCAACGGCGGCGACGTGCTGTTCGGCCTGGTCGAAGCCGAGGAAGAAGCCACCGCCCTGAACCTGCGGGCCGACGAGAGCCTCTCGGAGGATCACGTGCGCGGCGGCGACGGCAACGATCAACTCGAGGGCGGTCTGGGTGACGATCTGCTCGAGGGCAACGCCGGCGACGACCGCATCGGTTCGGTGTGGTTCATCGACAATGGCGACGACCGGATCTCGGGCGGCGCTGGAAACGACGACGTGATCGACAACGTCGGCGCCAACCGCGTGTTCCTGGGCGCGGGCGACGACCTCTTCACCGGTTCCGGGATCATCCGGGGTGGCGATGGAGACGACGAGCTGGCCGGCACCGCCGGTTCCCAGGACATTCGCGGCGAGGGCGGCAACGATCTGCTCTACGGCGACGCCGGCAACGACAAGGTGCGGGGCGGTCCGGGCAGGGACTTCGTGCGGGGCGGCGCCGGCGGCGACGTCCTCGAAGGTGGCCCGGGCACCGATACCTGCGCTCCGGGTGCCGAGGTGATCGATCTCGAGGTGTCGGTCACCTTGATGCCGCCGAGCGACAACGACCGTTGGACGAGCTGTGCGGGCCTGGTCGCTCCCGGCTTCTACACCTGGGACGAGTACTTCGCCTTCGCTCCCTGAGGAAGCCGACCTCTTCCGAGGTCAGGTCAGAGGGTGTGGAGGAACTGCCGGATGGCGTCGGCCACGGGCCGGGCCGCCTTGGCGTGCACGGAGTGACCCGCGTCGGGGATCACCACTGACGACCGGACGTCCAGGGTCTTGGCGAACAGCCCCGCGGCCGCCGCGAACCGCTGGTCTCGTTCGCCCAGGATGACGCACACCGGCACCGTGATCTGGTCGAGGTCGTCGATCACCCAGGCGTCGGTGTGTTTCGAGATGACCTCGGAGCCGGGGGGGATGTCGAGCTTGGCGGCCGACGCATCGACCGATTCGTTCCACTGATCCCGTGCCAGCTCCTTGCGGAAGCCAGGGCCCGAAGCCACCAGCACCAGCGCCCGGACCTGATCGGGATGGAGCAGGGTGTGGGCCAGCGAGAGGTAGCCCCCGAGGGAGTGGCCCACCAACACCGCTGGTGTGTCGGCGTGGGCGATCACCCTGGCCAGGTCGTCCAGCGCGTGCTCACGCGTGTACTGCCCCGGCGGGGGAGCATCGCTGGCGCCGTGGCCCCGTAGGTCCCAGCTGATGCAGTGATGATCCGACGCCAGGGCATCGACCACACCGGCCCACACCGACCGGTCGTCGACCCACCCGTGGGTGAACACGATGGATGGTCCGGCCCCGCGCTCGGCGATGTCGAGCTGCACTGTGGTGTCGTCACTCATCGAACCGAACCTAGCGGGCCATCGCCCCGCCCGACGTCGCCCGCTAGGTTGCGGCCGAACCACACCGGAGGGAGCAAGCCATGCGCGCCGTCGTGCTCGAGCAGTACGGAGGACCCGAGGTCCTGAGCCTGCGGGACATCCCCGATCCCGAGATCGGTCCCGAGGACGTGTTGGTCGACGTGGCGTCCTCGGCGATGAACCGGGCCGACCTCCTGCAGCGAATGGGCCTCTATCCGGGCCCCGACACCGAGTACGAGGTGCCCGGTCTGGAGTTCGCCGGCACGGTGACCGCAGCCGGCCCGATGGTGCGCGACGTGGCGACCGGAGACGCGGTGATGGGCGTCGTGTCCGGTGGCGCCCACGCCCAACGGCTGGCGGTGCATCACCGCCAGGTCCTGGCGGTACCCGACGCCCTCACCCTGGCCGATGCCGGCGCCGTGCCCGAGGTGTTCCTCACGGCTTGGGACGCGCTGGTCGTGCAGGGTGGGCTTACGCCCGGTCGGCGGGCGCTCGTGCACGCCGGCGCCTCGGGCGTCGGTACGGCCGCCATACAGATCGCCAAGGCCTATGGGGCCGAGGTGTACGTGACGGCGTCGGCCGGCAAGCTCGAGCAGTGCCTGGCCCTGGGTGCCGACCTGGCCATCGACTACGGGCGTGACGACTTCGTCGATGCGGTGCGTCAGGTCACCGGTGGTCGAGGCGTCGATGTGGTGCTGGACGTGATCGGCGGTGACTACGTCGACCGCAACCTGTCGTGCCTTGCCGTGCAGGGTCGGGTGGTGCAGGTCGGGGTGATGGCGGCGGGCGAGGCGCAGATCAATGTGGGTCGGCTGCTGCCGCTGCGGGCGTCGCTCATCGGGACGGTGCTGCGGGCCCGCCCACTCGAGGAGAAGATCGCCCTCACGAAACGTTTCGGGCGCGAGGTGCTGGGTTGGTTCGAGACGGGCGTTCTGGCACCTGTCATCGACTGCCGCTTCGACCTCGACCAGATCGCCGCCGCCCACGAGTACATGGCGTCGAACGCCAATGTGGGCAAGATCGTCCTGGATGTGGCGCCCGACTGAGCCGGTGGGGTGGTCAGCGCTGAGCGATGGGAACGTAGTCGCGCGTGTCCTCGCCGATGTACACCTGGCGCGGGCGGGCGATGCGCGAGCTCTGTTCGAGCATCTCGGTCCAGTGGGCCAGCCAGCCCGATGTGCGGGCGATGGCGAACAGCACGGTGAACATGTTGGTGGGGAAGCCCATCGACTGGTAGATGAGTCCCGAGTAGAAGTCCACATTGGGATACAGCTTGCGACTCACGAAGTAGTCGTCCTCGAGGGCGACCTCTTCCAGCTTCAGGGCGATGTCCAGCCACGGGTTCTGGCCCGTCACCGCGAACACCTCGTGAGCCGTCTTCTTGATGATGGTGGCCCGCGGGTCGTAGCTCTTGTAGACGCGGTGGCCGAAGCCCATCAGGCGTTCCTTGCCGTCCTTGACGCCGGCGATGAACCGATCGACGTTGTCGAAGCTGCCGATCTCGTTGAGCATGGACAGGACCGCTTCGTTGGCCCCTCCGTGGCGTGGTCCGTACAGGGCCGCGCAGGCCGCGGCCACCGACGAGTACGGGTCGGCATGGGATGAGCCGACGACGCGGGCGGCCGTGGTCGAACAGTTCTGCTCATGGTCGGCGTGCAGGATGAACAGCGTGTCGAGGGCCCGGGTCAGGACCGGATCGGCCTCGTACGTCGGCTCGGCCACCCGCCACATCATCGACAGGAAGTTGCCGGGGAAGTCCAGGTTGTTGTCGGGGAAGACGAAGGGCATGCCGATGCTGTACCGGTAGGCCATCGCGGCCAGGGTGGGCATCTTGGCGATCAGGCGCACGACCTGGTGCATGCGCACCTCGGGATCCTCGATCTCCTTGGCCTCGGGGTAGAAGGTGGACAGCCCGGCCACCGACGACTCGAGCATGCCCATGGGGTGGGCGTTGTAGTGGAAGGCGTCGACGAATCGCTTCCGGAAGTTCTCGTGCACGTAGGTGTGGTGGGTGATGTCGTGCACCCAGGCGTCGAGCTGGTCCTGGGTGGGCAGCTCGCCGTGGATGAGCAGGTACGCCACCTCGAGGTAGGTGGAGTGCTCGGCCAGCTGTTCGATGGGGTAGCCCCGATGGCGCAGGACGCCGTTGTCCCCGTCGAGATAGGTGACGGCACTCTCGGCTGCCGACGTGGTGGCCAGGCCGGGATCGTGGAACCAGACCCCCGGGAGCAGGCTGCGCCACTCGGCTGCGTCGATGCCGCCGTTCACCAGCGGGATCTCCAGCTCCTCCCCGGTGCGGTTGTCGGTGATGGTGATGCTTTCAGCCACGCTCGT
This sequence comes from Acidimicrobiia bacterium, assembly GCA_029858875.1. Taxonomy (GTDB): domain Bacteria; phylum Actinomycetota; class Acidimicrobiia; order Acidimicrobiales; family SHLQ01; genus JAOUEE01. Next base: position 1,708 of record JAOUEE010000061.1, on the reverse strand, counting down.
AACTTTCCGGGCCCTGAGGCCACCATTGGTCAGAGGGCCAGCTCGTGGCCGCAGGGGGATGGTAGCCCCGCGGTGCGGGCGTTCTCACACCGAACGTGGCCGACCCGGCCGGCGGCCGGCTGCTACAGCGGCAGGTTGTCATGGCGTCGCCGTGGCAGGCGCTCCCGTTTGGTGGACAGCACGGCGAGGGCGGCCGCCACCTCGCGGCGGGTGTCGATCGGGTCGATCACCTTGTCGATCGACCCGCGCTCGGCGGCGATGTACGGGTTGAGCAGCCGCTCCTCGTAGGCCTCGATCAGCTCCTGGCGGTGGGTGTCGTCGGCCCGCCGGTGGAGGATCTCGACCGCGCCCTTGGCCCCCATGACCGCGATCTCGGCACTGGGCCAGGCCAGGGCCAGGTCGTTGCCCATGTGCTTGGAGTCCATCACGATGTAGGCGCCGCCGTAGCTCTTGCGCAGAGTGACGCTCACCCTGGGCACCGTGGCCCGGGCGTAGGCGAAGGCCAGCTGGGCCCCGTACCGGATCATCCCCCGCCATTCGAGATCCTTGCCCGGATAGAACCCGGAGGTGTCGACGAATGTCAGCAGCGGCAGGTTGAAGGCGTCGCAGAAGCCGACGAACCGGCCGCCCTTCTGGCTGGCCGAGATGTCGAGGGTGCCGGCCACGGTCTGAGGTTGATTGGCCACCACACCCACGGGTCGCCCATCGACGCTGGCCAAGGCCGTGACCAGGTTGGCGGCCCAGTCGGCGCGCAGCTCCAGCAGGTCGCCGTCGTCGACCACGTCGGCGATCACGTCGCGCACGTCGTAGCTGCCGCTGGACGAGGAAGGCAGATGGCTGGGACCGTCGACCGTGTCGCGGTCGCTGGGGTCGCCGGTGCGGCGCCGGGGCGGCTCCTGGTCGTTGTTGGGTGGCAGCAGTGACAGCAGGTCGTCGACCGCCAGGCGGGCCTCTTCGACGTCGTTCACCACGAGGTGAGCCAACCCGCTCGTCCGGGCGTGCACCCCGGCACCGCCCAGCTCGTCGTTGCCGACGGGCACGCCGGTGAACTCGGCCACCATCTGGGGACCGGAAACGTAGGTGTACGCGTCGGCGGTCATCACGACCACGTCGGCCAGTCCGCTGAGCAACGACACCCCGGCCGTGGTGGGCCCGGTGAGGACCACGACGATGGGGACGATCCCCGAGCAGGCCACGATGGCGTGGGCGGCCCGCCCCCATCCGTCGAGCGCGGCCACGCCTTCCTCGGCCGATGCGCCGGCAGTGGCGATCTCGAAGACCAACGGCAGCCGACGATCGTGGGCATTGGCCGCCGCGGCAGCCATGTCGGCCCCGTCGGCGGCCAGCAGGTCGGCGCGGGGTGCGTCGGGTTGCACCAGCACGGTGACGGTGGGTGTCCCCCCGCGCCGAGTGATCGTGGTGGACGTAGCGCCTGCGGTGGCCGTGCGGAGCGGGAGCGTCTCGGCCAGGCCAGCATCGGTCATCGAGACGAAGCTAGTTGGCGGTGCCCCGGGCCCGGTCATTACCCGGAGGTAGCCCGGACGCGCCGGGCCGTACGCTTCGTGCGAAGATCGGGGGCCTACTCTTCGGGAGCGACCCATGACCACCCCGCACATCTCGGCCGAGCCGGGCGACTTCGCTGCCACGGTGTTGATGCCGGGCGACCCCCAACGGGCCCGCTTCATCGCCGAGGAGTACCTCGACGACA
>JAOUEE010000066.1 GCA_029858875.1 Acidimicrobiia bacterium | reverse complement strand
GAAGAACGACGACGACGCCCGCCAGGAGTTCATCGACATCCTCGAGCTCCTCGGCCCCGACGACCCGCGTACCGCCGGATGGCGCAAGCGCCTCACCAACGCCATGTTCTGACCGGGGTGGCCTTCGGTGGCTCACCTGGTCGAGGAGCAGCTGCACCTGGCGATGGTCTCGTCGGGTTCGGCTCCGAGCCGGCGGATCTCCAGGACGAACCGTTGGGCCGCCTCCTGTCGGGCCATGCGGACATCGTCGGTTGTCGCCCGCGGCGGTTGGTCGGCCACCACGGTGCCCGTCCGTCGCCGGCTGACCACGATCGCGTCCCGCTCCAGCTCCTTGTCGGCCCGGGCCACCGTTCCGGGGCCAGGACACCGGAGCCGACCGTCCGGGTCAGGTGAGTGCGGATCTGCTCGTCGGGCGCTAGGCCCGAGTCGACATCGATGGTGACGATCGTGCCGGTGGCTCGCAGGGTCGATGCTCCGAGTCGCCGGTGGGGCTTCCATGCTCGCGACGCCCGCCCCAGCTGGTACACCGCACCCAGGACGGCGTCGGTCGCTGCCCAGATGGCGCCGATCTGGAGCCTGGCCCCTTCGGGCACCGACGTCGGGCGGACTGCGGGACGCCGTCGGCGGCCTCCCACCGCAGGGTGACGGTTCTCGTTCCCCGCTCCTCGTCGACGACGTGGCCGCCGGCGGGCACACGAAACCAGGGCGATGACCGCATGGGCCGTCAGGCCGGCCAGGCTGCCGCTATCCGCCAGTCGTGGGTGCGGCGCAGGTCGGTCCGCACCAGTGCTTCGCTTGTTTCGTCGAGGGTGAGCGCGTTCGCTTCGGCGTGGCCGCCGAAGAGGTCGTGATTCCGCCCGGACGGCAACGCGGTAGGGTCCTGGGTGACGGCTTCCCCCGGTCACCGATCGAGGAGAACCGTCATGTCCCGGCCCGATGGGATGGTCGACGATGTCGACCCGCTATCTCGGCTGCGCGTGCCCCTGTCCGAACCCGAGCGCGGTGACCGGCGAGGCTGGGCCGAGTGGGCCGAGCCCCGACGCCTGGCCGGTCTGGTGGTGTTGCTCACCGTTCTCGCCGGCGGCGTGTTCTGGTTGCTGCGCACCCCGGCGCCCCCGGTGGAAGCCAGCTTGCCCATGGCTGTCGACGAGGGTGGGACCGTTGCTTCGATGCCGGCGACGACACGGCCGGCGGCGCCCACGTTGGTGGTGGTGCACGTGGCCGGGGCGGTGGTCGAGCCCGGCGTGTACCGGTTGCCGGCCGATGAACGGGTCCATGACGCCGTCCAGGCCGCCGGAGGGCCCACTCTCGGGGCGGATGTGGCCCGGGTCAATCTGGCCGCCCCGCTCCAGGACGGCGCGCAGATCTACCTCCCGTCTGTGGGGGAAGTCGGGGTGCCCGCCATCGTCGGAGGCATCGAGACCGGCGAGACCGACGCGCTGGTGGCGCTGAACACCGCATCAGCCGAGGAGCTCGAGACCCTGCCCGGGGTCGGGGTGGTCACCGCCGCGGCCATCATCGCTCGGCGCGACGAGGTGGGCGGTTTCTCGAACATCGACGATCTGCTCGACGTGCAGGGCATCGGCGACGCCAAACTCGAGGCCATCCGGCCACTGGTCACCCTGTGACGGCCGGCAGACCGCTGCCCGATACGGCTGTGGCCGCACTGGTTGGCGCAGCGGTGCTCGGAGCCTGGTTGGCTCATCCGGCCCCGCGCCTGGTCGCGGTGGCTCTCATCGGGATGGCCCTCTGGCGGCGATGGTCGTTGCTGCTGGTCCTCGCCGTCGGGGTGGGGGCCAGCGGACAGGCGGCGGCGGCGTGGGATGGGGTCGCACCGGCCCGGGCCCATGCCGTGGTCGACGTGGTCACCCTGCTCGGTGACCCGCGACCGATCGGACGGTCCATCGTGGTCGACGTCCGTCATGACGGCCATCGTTACGCCGCATGGTTCGACGCCGGTGAGCATGGCTCGGTCGTGGATCGGCTGGCCGGCGAGCAACTGTCCATCGTCGGGCAGGCGAAACCCCGGGCCGAGGAGGACGCGTGGCTGGCCCCCCGAGGGGTGGTCGGCGAGATCGATGTGGAGTCGGTGCGGTGGTGGCGACCGGGATCGAGGGTCACCCAGGTGGCCAACGGGCTGCGCCGCACGTTGCAGCGAGGGGTGGAGGGCCTGCCCGACACCCACCGCAGCCTGGTGATGGGGTTCGTGCTGGGCGATGACCGGTTCCAGAGCGACCTGGTCACCGACGATTTCCGCGGGTCGGGTCTCGGGCACCTGCTGGCCGTTTCCGGCCAGAACGTGGCCTTCCTCTTGGTGCTGTCGCACCCCGTGCTGAGCCGCCTGGCCTTCCGCCACCGACTGCCGTTCACCGTGGCGATCATCGCCTTCTTCGCGCTGCTCACCCGTTTCGAGCCATCGGTGCTGCGGGCATCGGCCATGGCCGCACTGTCCGCCACCGCCGCGGCGTCAGGCCAACCCGTGCTCGGTCGACGGCTGCTGGCTCTTTCGGTGGTGGGACTGGTGCTGTTCCAGCCGCTGCTGATCCACGCGCTCGCCTTCCAGTTGTCGGTCCTCGCCTCGGCCGGGATCCTGTGGTTGGGGCCGCCGATCGCGGCGGCGCTGCCCGGGCCCGAGTCGCTGGCGCTGGCCCTGGCGGTCACCGTGGCCGCGCAGCTGGCCGTGTCACCGTTGGTGCTGGTGACGTTCGGAGATGTACCGGTGGCCGCCCTGCCGGCCAACGTGGCCGCCGCCCCGGCGGCGGGACCGATCTCGGCCTGGGTCCTCACCGGGGGGATCGTCGCAGGAGTGGCCGGCGAGCCCCTGGCGACGATCCTGCACCTGCCCACCCGACTCCTGGTTTCCTGGGTCGCCCTGGTGGCCCGGTGGGGCAGCCGGGCGCCCCTCGGCCAGATCGGCTGGGTCCACCTGACCGTACTGGTCGTCGCCGTGGCGGTGATCCTGGCCCGACCCCGTCTCCTCGTCCGGCGGCTGTTGGCGGTGGCGGTGGTCGTCGTGTTGTCGGCGCCGGCGGTGGCCTCCCACGCGCCGCCGCCATATCTCCAGCCGACGGCCGGTGTGGAGCTGTGGCGAGCAGGTGGGGCCACCGTGGTGCGTCTGGACTCGGCCGTGCGTCCGGCCGACGGGCTGGCTGCGCTGCGCCGCTCCGGCGTGCGTCGCATCGACCTGCTGATCGCCTCGGATCTCGGCGGTACCGTCACGAGCACCATCGAGGGCCTACGGCGCCGGTACCGGGTGGACCGGGTCTGGTCTCCCGGGCCCCTTGCCCAGGGGGTCAGTCAGTCACCATCGGTCGGCCAGCGTCATCGGCTGGGGAGCCTGGTGGTGACGGTGACGGGCGCCGAGTCGAACGGGCTGGCCGTCTCGATCGAGAGGTTGGCGGCCGCCGGCGTCGGTGTAGGTTCCGACCGTGCACCTCGAGCTCGGTCGCCACCACCGTTACGACGTCACCACCCGGGCTCTCGTGATGGGCATCCTCAACCGCACCCCCGACTCCTTCTACGACGGCGGCCGGTACTTCGGGTTCGATGACTTCTTGCGCAAGGCCGAGGCGCTGGTCGACGAGGGAGCCGACTTCCTCGACGTCGGTGGCGTGAAGGCCGGCCCCGGCCCCGAGGTGACCGAGGCCGAGGAACTGGACCGCGTGGTGCCCGCGGTCGACGCGCTCCGGCAACGTTTCGACCTGCCCATCTCGGTGGACACCTTCCGCGCCGCCGTGCTCGACGAGTCGTGCAAGGCGGGCGCCGTCGTGGGCAACGACATCAGCGGTTTCGCCGATCCCGAGTTCCTGGCCGTGGCGGCTCGCCACCAGGTGTCGGTGGTGGCCTGCCACGTGCGGCTGGCTCCGCGTGTCCCCGATCCCGAGCCGGTGTACGACGACGTGATCGTCGACGTGCGCCGATTCCTCGCCGAGCGGGGCCAGTGGGCGCTCGATGCCGGGATCCCCCGCGAGCGCATCATGGTCGACGCCGGCCTCGATCTGGGCAAGACGCCGGCCATGAGCGCGGCGCTGCTCCGCCAGTCCGATGACCTCGTGGGTCTCGGCTTCCCGGTGTTCCTGTCGGCCTCCAACAAGCCCTTCCTCGGCGAGTTGGCGGAAGCCGACGTCGCCGACCGCCACGAGATCACCCTGTCCGCCCACGCCCTGGGCATCGCCCTCGGTTGTCGGATCCTGCGCAGTCACGATGTGCGGGGCAATCGACGGGTGGTCGAGGTGATGAGCGCCCTGCTGCGGCACCGCCCCGATGTCTGGCCGCCGCCATGATCGTCTTCGTCAAGGGTAGCGACGACATCGTGCGGGCCGAGGCGGTCAGCCAGAAGATCGCCGAGGCCGTGGGCGAGGACGATCGCAGCCTGGTGCTGGAGGAGCTCACCGAGGACACCTACCGGCGCGCGGACGACGACCGTTCCTTCGACATCGCCCGCCTGGTGGACGCGGCCCAGACGCCACCGTTCCTCACCGATCACCGAGTTGTCGTGGGCCGCCACCTGGGTCGCTTCACCACGAAGGACAGCGTGCAGGCGTTGGTCGGTTACCTCGCCGACCCGCTGGCGAGCACCCGGCTCATCCTGGTGTGGGAGGCCGGCCTGGACCCCAAGCAGGATCGCCTCACCGGGGCACCCAAGGCCCTCGCCGAGGCGCTGGCTGCGGCAGGCGCCGAGGTGGTGGATGCCTCCATCACCTCCGGGAAGGGCGCCGGCAAGTGGCTCGACGCGCAACTGGCCCAGTCGACGCTGCGTTTCGACGGGGCCTCCCGGGCGGCCATCGCCGAGCAGCTGGGGGAGGACCGCAGTCGGGTCATTGCGCTGGTGGCCACGCTCGAGGCCACATTCGGCGACGGCACGCTGGGCGTCGAGGAGGTCACCCCCTACCTCGGTGAGAAGGGGACGGTGCCGCCGTGGGACCTCACCGATGCCATCGACAAGGGCGACATCGCGATGGCGCTCGACGTGGCCGGCCGCGTGATGGGCGCAGGCGAACGGCACGGGCTGGCCGTCCTGGCCACGCTGCACACCCATTTCGGTCGGATGCTGCAGCTCGACGGAACCGATGTCCGGGACGAGAAGGCCGCGGCGCACTTGCTGGGCATGAAGGGCTCGACGTTCCCGGCCAAGAAGGCGTTGACCCAGAGCCGAAGGCTGGGGTCGGACAAGGTGGCCCGCGCCGTGCGACTGATCGCCGACGCCGACCTCGACCTGCGGGGCTGCAAGGACTGGCCCGATCAACTGGTGATCGAAGTGCTGGTCGCCCGATTGGCCGCGTTGGCCCGCTGATTCTCCGTGGGCCCCGATAGCATGGTGGGCTGCATCACCCGTCCTTCATGAGGCCCCTTCCGTGGCGAACATCAAGAGCCAGATCAAGCGCAATCGACAGAACGAGAAGCGCCGCCAGCGCAACAAGGCGGCCCGCTCCGAGATGAAGACCCGGACCACTGCGGTCCTCGCGGCGGTCGAGGCCGGAGACGACGATGTCGAGGCCAAGCTGCTGGTGGCCATCCGGCGCATCGACAAGGCCGCGGCCAACGGTGTCATCCACAAGAACACCGCGGCCCGCAAGAAGTCACGGCTGGTCAAGGCCGTCCGGGCCTGATCGCCGCCACAATCGCCATCGAGGTTGTCGTCGGCGGCGGTCGAGGCCGCGCCGGGAGGCACTGAGATGGACCTCTCGCTGATCCGCAACACGTCGATCATCGCGCACATCGACCACGGCAAGTCGACGCTCGCCGACCGGATGCTCGAGCTGTGCGGGGCTGTCGATCCCCGCGACATGCGGGCCCAGTATCTGGACTCGATGGATCTCGAGCGCGAGCGGGGGATCACCATCAAGCTCCAGAGCGTGCGCCTCGAGTGGGCCGGCCACGTGGTCAACCTGATCGACACCCCGGGCCATGTGGATTTCGGCTACGAGGTGAGCCGCTCGCTGGCCGCCTGCGAGGGCGTGATCCTGGTGGTGGACGCGGCGCAGGGCATCGAAGCGCAGACGCTGGCCAACTGCTACCTGGCCCTCGAGAGCGATCTCGAGATCGTGGCCGTGCTCAACAAGATCGACCTCCCGGCCGCCGAGCCCGATCGCTACGCCGAAGAGATCGAGCATGTGCTCGGCATCCCGGCGCAGGAGGTGCTGCGCATGAGCGCCAAGACGGGCGAGGGCGTGGCCGAGGTGCTCGATGCGATCATCGAACGCGCCCCGCCCCCGGAGGGCGACGCCGACGCCCCCTTGCAGGCGCTGATCTTCGACAGCCACTTCGACCAGTACCGCGGCGTGGTGTCGTCGGTTCGAGTGATGAACGGGGTACTGCGCACCGGCGCAGACCTGCGGTTCGTGCAGGCCAACTCGATCCACCAGGCCGACGAGATCGGCGTGCGGGCGCCCGAGAACCGGCCGGTCGATCAGCTCGGGCCGGGTGAGGTGGGGTATCTGATCGCCGGCATCAAGGATGTGGGAGAGGCCCGATCCGGCGAGACCATCACCACGGCCCGCCACGGCGCGGAGAAAGCCCTCGCCGGCTACCGGGAGCCCAAGCCGATGGTGTTCAGCGGGTTGTATCCGGTGGACGGCGACGAGTTCGCCGCCCTCAGGGAGGCGCTCGAGAAGCTCAGCCTCAACGACAGCAGCTTCACCTATCAACCCGAGACATCGGGGGCGCTGGGCCACGGCTTCCGGTGCGGCTTCCTCGGGTTGTTGCACATGGAGATCGTGCGGGAGCGGCTCGAGCGCGAGTTCGATCTGAGTCTGATCTCCACCGCGCCGTCGGTGCAGTATCGGGTGACGCGCACCAGCGGCGCCGAGCTGGTCATCGACAACCCCAGCGAGATGCCGGACCGAGCCGAGATCGAGCACATCGCCGAGCCCTATCTGAAGGCCAGCATCATCTCCCCGTCCGACTACACCGGCGCACTCATGGATCTGTGCCAGAGTCGACGAGGCGAGCTGGTGAAGATGGAGTACCTCTCACCCGAGCGGGTGGAGCTGCACTACCGGTTGCCGCTGGCCGAGGTGGTCATGGACTTCTTCGACCAGATGAAGAGCCGGACCCAGGGCTACGCCAGCCTCGATTACGAGACCGACGACTACGACATCGCCGACCTGGTGAAGGTCGACATCCTGCTGCACGGCGAGCCGGTCGACGCCTTCAGCACCATCGTGCACAAGGACTCGGCCTACGAGTACGGCCGCAAGATGGCCGAGAAGCTCCGCGAGCTGATACCTCGGCAACAGTTCGATGTGCCGATCCAAGCCGCCATCGGTGGCAGCATCATCGCTCGTGAGACGGTCCGGGCCTACCGCAAGGACGTGACCGCCAAGCTCTACGGCGGCGATGTCACCCGCAAGAACAAGCTGCTCCAGAAGCAGAAGGCGGGCAAGAAGCGGATGAAGAACATCGGTCGGGTCGAGGTCCCCCAGGAGGCCTTCATCTCCGCCCTGCGCCTCGACGACTGAAGGCGACACGCGCCAGCGCTCCCGGTGGAGGGGCCGGGGTCGATACACTCGGGCCGCGATGCTGGACGGACGCAAGACGGCCATCCTCCAGGCCGTGGTCGAGGAGTACATACGCACCGCCGAGCCGGTGGGGTCCTCCCATGTCGCTGCGGTGGCCGACATCAGGGTGTCGGCCGCCACGGTCCGCAACGAGATGGGTCAGCTCGAGAAGATGGGGTACCTCCACCAACCCCACACCAGCGCGGGTCGGGTGCCCACCGACAAGGGCTACCGGGTGTTCGTCGACGGCCTGGCGGGTGCCGGCACGCTCACTCGCACCGAGACCCGAACGGTGAAGGCGTTCTTCGATCAGGCCCACGGCGAGATCGAGGCCATGTTGCACGACACCAGTCGCCTGCTGGCCGACATCACCAACTACACCTCGGTGGTCGTGGCCCCCAGCGTCGAGGGCGCCGTCGTGCGTTCCGTACAGCTCGTCCCGCTGTCGGCCCATGTCGTGTTGGTGGTGGTGGTGCTCTCCAGTGGGGCCATCGAGAAGCGCACCCTCGAGCTGGCGGTGGATCCCACGGCCGAGACGCTCACGGCGGCCCACGTCGTGCTCAGCGATGCCCTGATCGGTCACCCCCTCGGGTCGGTGATCATCGATCACAAGGGTTCGAAGGCGGTGAAGCAGGTGATCGATGCCACCGCCACCGCGTTGGAACCCGAGCCCGATGAGCACGTGTACGTCGGCGGCCGCGCCCGTATGGCCGAGTCCTTCGACGCCGTCGATCAGATCCGCGAGGTGCTCGACGTCCTCGAACGACAGCTGGTGGTGGTGACGCTGCTTCGCGACGTGCTCGACCGGGGTATGCACGTGGCCATCGGCAACGAGACCGGTATGACCACGTTGGCCGACTGCGCCCTGGTGGTGGCGCCCTACGAGGTGGAGGGGCAGCCCCGGGGCACCATCGGTGTGCTCGGGCCGGCACGCATGAACTACCCCCAGGCCATGGCCGCCGTCGCCGCGGTGAGCAATCAGCTCGGGAACCGATTGACTGAGGGCTGAATGTCGGTTCAACCAGAAGAGGTCAGGCCGGGTGGCTGATCAGCGCGACTACTACGAGGTGCTGGGCGTTGGCCGCGGCGCGTCCGAGGGCGATATCAAGAAGGCCTATCGGCGGATGGCGCGCGAGCTGCATCCCGATGCCAATCCCGACGATCCCTCGGCCGAGGAGCGCTTCAAGGAAGCAGCCATCGCCTACGAAGTGCTGTCCGATCCCGAGAAGCGTGAACGCTACGACCGCTACGGCCACGCCGGCATCGACCCCAACTCGGTGGGCGATGTGTTCGGCGGTGGCCTGGGGGATCTGTTCGATGCCTTCTTCGGGGGCGGGTCACCTTTCGGTGGGGGTGGTGGCGGCCGGGCCGCCGCAGCCAACCGGGGAGAGGATCTCGAGACCACCTTGCAGGTCGACTTCGAGGAAGCGGCGTTCGGCGGCAACCACGAAGTCACCATCCGCACCGCGGTGGCCTGTGACACGTGCGAGGCCACCGGCGCGGCGCCGGGCACCAGCAGTGAGACGTGCGCGGACTGCGGCGGCGCCGGACAGGTACGGCGCGTGCGTCAGTCGATCCTCGGTCAGATGGTGAGTACCACGGTGTGTCCGCGCTGCCAGGGCATGGGTCAGGTCATCCCGTCGCCGTGCTCGGCGTGTGGCGGCAACGGGCGCGAGGTGGTCGACGAGACCTATACGGTCGAGGTGCCGGCCGGTGTGGACACCGGGTCCACGTTGCGCCTCACCGGGCGGGGGGCAGTCGGCCCTCGGGGCGGGGCCATCGGCGATCTCTACGTCCACGTGCGCGTTCGCCCCCACCCCCGGTTCGAACGCCACGGCGATGACATCGTCCACGAGCTGCACATCGGGTTCGCCCAGGCCGCGCTCGGGGCCGTGCTCGACTTCGGCACGCTCGACGGCGACGAGAGCCTGGTGATTCCGCCGGGAACCCAGACGGGCAAGGTGCTGCGTCTGCGCGGCCGGGGTGTGCCACAACTTCGTGGCCGGGGACGAGGCGACCTGCTGGTGCAGGTCGTGGTCGATGTACCCACCGATGTGTCCGACGACGAGGCCGAGCTGCTGCGTCGGTACGCCGAGTTGCGCGGCGAGCCCGTGGCGCCGGCCGACGAAGGATTCCTGGCCAAGATCAAGTCCGCCTTCCGCTGACATGACCGCGGGCGGCGAGCCGGACGGCCGGGGCGGACCGCATGCCTTCGTGACCGATGTCGATCGCCCCGAGCTGTCCGACGACGACCGACATCACCTGGCCCGGTCGCTTCGTCTGCGTGACGGTGACCCGCTCACGGTGGCCGACGGCCAGGGTCGGTGGCGCCGCTGCCGGTTCGGCGCAGCGCTCGCCGTCGATGGCGACGTCGTGATGGTGGACGCGCCGTCTCCCGCGCTCACCGTTGCCTTCGCGTTGGTGAAGGGGGCACGTCCCGACTTGGTCGTGCAGAAGCTGACCGAGCTCGGAATCGACCACATCGCCGTGTTCGCGGCCGAGCGATCGGTGGTGCGATGGGACGAGGCCAAGGTGCGCGTCCAGTGTGAGCGGTTGACCAGAGTGGCTCGTGAGGCGGCCATGCAGTGTCGCCGGGCCTGGCTGCCCCAGCTCGAGGTGCCGGCCGATTTGCGGGAGCTGGTCACCCGAGCGGGATCGGCGATGGCCGACTTCGACGGTGGTCCGGTCACGGCGGAGCACCGCGTGGTGCTCATCGGTCCGGAGGGTGGGTGGACCGAAACCGAACGAGCCCTGGGCCGCGACAGCGTGCGTCTGGGTCGTCATGTGCAGCGGGCCGAGACGGCCGCCATCAGCGCTGCGGTGCAGCTCGCGATCCGGCGCGATCCCGTCGTTGCCATCGGCACCGAATGAGCGCATCGCGCCGCCGCCTTTGCGCGTACCCCCCGGGGCTGCCTAGATTGCGTCGCACGATGATCGAGTGGTCACTCTGCGTGACCAGCGACCGGTTGGAGCGGAGTCCGACCGCAGCGGGTAGGGGCACATCATGGCTGATGAAGAATTGCTGAACGGCACCGACCCGTACAGCCAGAAGGTCGGCGAGCGGCTCAGAGCGATTCGTCGCCAGAAGCGGTTGTCGCTCCAGGAGGTCGAGGCCAGCTCTGGGCTCGAGTTCAAGGCGTCCGTGCTGGGGGCCTACGAGCGGGGTGAGCGGGCCATCTCGGTACCCCGCCTGCAGCGGCTGGCCCGCTTCTACAACGTGCCGGTCGACCAGCTCTTGCCCCAGGACTCGGTCCCCGACTTCGGTGTCGAGGCCCAGCCCTCCATCGACCTGACCGACGGCGACCGGGAGCCATCGTCGGTCACCATCGATCTCACCCGGCTGGAACAGCTCTCTGGGCCCGAGGCCGAGATGCTGAACCGTTACCTCCAGATGGTCCAGGTGCAGCGGCAGGATTTCAACGGGCGGGTGCTGACCATCCGGCGTGACGATCTCCAGGCCCTGGCCGCCATCCTCGGCACCAACCCCGATGATGCTGGTCCCCGCCTGACCGATCTGGGCTTGCGGTTCGTCGCCGAGCCCGTCAACAAGTAGACGCTGACCTCAGTCGGGTTGATTCGGTCCGTCCGGATCAGGCAACCAGATGAGCTCGCCGACGTGGAGGACGTCGGGATCGAGCGGTTCGGCCCGGTGGCTCTGGTTGAAGGCGATGAGCGCTCGCCAGTAGGGGTCGATCTCCTCGACCGTCGGTTGGACGCCCCGCGAGGCGAGGGTGGCGCGGGCGATGAACCAGAAGTGGTCACCTGACCGGACCTGCCACATGGGCGGGGGAGTGACCGGGCCCAGGTCGATCAGTCGCGTGGTCTCGTCGAGGTCGGCCGCGTCGGCCACGACCGTGCCGGTCAGGCTCAGGAGCACGGTCACGGCGAGGACGGTTCGAGCGCGGGTTCGGCGGCCCCGGTGATACTGCTGGACCGACCACAAGCCGGTGAGGGCGGCGGCGAGAACCGCTCCGACGAGGACGATGATCGTGGTCGGGTTCACGGCTGGTCGCCCGGACGGAGCCGGATTGGTCCGCCGATGGCGTCGACGGCGATGACCCCACATCGTGGGACGGGGGGCTCGGCGAAGCCGGTGAGCGCGGGCACCACGCCGATGCGCTCACCGGCTTCGCTCCCGCCGACCGGCCACCCCCGCCACAGGAACACCTCGCCTGTCCTGGGGCGGGCCGCCACGGCGGCCGGTCGTCCGCGACACTGCCAGTCGATCACCACGACCTCGTCGCCCGCCTGGCCCGCCGTCCAACGGCGACCGTCGAAGGAGAAGGTCGTCGTCGGTATCGGCACGCTCGACGGCGGCCCCAGCGTGGTGGTGGTCGCGGCGCGACCAGGGCCGGCCGTCGTGGCTGGGGCGACGATGACCGTGGTGGTACGGCCGGCCGACGACGGCGGGACCGACGACGTCGGAGTCCGGGTCGACGAGACCGGCGAGGCGGTCGACGAGATCGGGGTCGCGGGGCGATCACGGAGGAGCCAACAACCGAGCAGGCCCAGAACAACCGCGACGACCCGCACCGAAGCGCGGCGGTGCGGTCCGCGCTGGCGCCCGAGCGCCGTCAGTCGGGCGGCGAAGGTCGAGGCGAGGGGATCCGCCTCGGCCCCGACGCGGTCACAGAGCGCGATCAGCGCCTGGCGGTCGTGGGCCTCTGCGGCCGACCGGGGGGTACTGGAACGAGCGAGCTGGGCGAGCACCACGGCGAAGGCGCGCACATCGTCGCCTTGCTTGCTCTGGCCTCCGACGGAGAGGCCGCGCAACACGGGAGCGCCCCGCGGATCGACGATGACCGCGTCGGGGGACAGCGCCCCGTGCACCACCCCACGCTCGTGGAGCTGGGTCAGGGTCACCGCCAGGCGCGCTCCGGCCGCGCCCAGGCCGGCGATCGCCGGTGGCAGCGTCGCCCACGACTCGTCGCCGGGCAAGGCGAGAACGAGCACCGGATCGGGATCGCCGCGGAAGGACACGACCGAGACCACCCCGGGGACCGCACCCCGGCGGTATCGGGCCGCCAGTGCGAGAACGTCGGTCTGGTCCAGCGGGGGACGGGCGGTTATGACCTCGGTGAGTCGGCCGTCCTCCAGCCGCCGAATCGAGGGTGGTTGGTCGGTCACGGCGCCTCCAGGCTGGCGGTCTGGGTGCCCCGAAGGGTGATCGGCCGGGCCTGCACCACCCGGCCGAGCACCGGCTGGACGGTCAGCTCCACCGTGACCGTCACCGTCAGGGGATCGACCACTTCCACCGACTGCACGACCAATCCGGCGATGCGGCGGGCCTCGATGGTGTGGTGGGCCACGTCCACGGCTCGAGCCGGATCGAGCCGACGCTCGCCGGTGGCCCGCAGGTGGGCGATGTCGAGGGCCGCGCCGGCCGCATCGTTGGCCGCCGCGGCCGCCGCGTTGTCCAGCTCGCGTCGGCGCAGGTGCACGACGCCGAAGTCGATGGCGATGGAGCCGAGCAGGATGACGATCAGGAAGACGGCCGGCATCAGCATCAGGGCCGACCCTCGGTGGGAGGTTTCGGGTCTGGTCATGCGCAACCCCCGTCGGGCACGTCGTTGCGATACGGATCGATGAGCTCGTGGTGTCGCGCTGTGACCGACACCTCGCCGATACCACCCACCCAGGGCAGGGAGAAGGCGGGGACAAGGAGGGTCACCGTCGTCACGACGGGCGCGCAGCGCCCCAGTCCGCGGGGGGCGGCGACTTCCACGATCGCCTCGGCGGCCCCACGGCCGAAGGCGGCGAGGGCCTCCCGGCCGGCGCGCTCGCCGACACCGATGGGGTCGGTCGGGGCCTCAACCGCGGCCCGGGTCGACTCGCGGCTGGCGGCCGAGGCGGCCAGGCGGGCGTCCACGACGGCCCAGGCGTTGGTGATCACGAGGATGGCGACCACGAGCAGCAGGAAGGCGAGGGGGAGCACCTCGCCGCCGCCCAGCGCCGCTCGCTCGCCGAGCTTCGCGGATGCGCCGGGCCGCATCACCGGGTCTCCCGGCGGACGCGGATCGTTCGATCCAGGTTCCCGAGCGCGGTCCGACCGCTCAAGCCTGCGGGCAGGACCGATGGATGCACGGCCGTCAGCCGGAGCTCGACCACCTCGGGGTCGTTCAGGTTCCACTCCACGCCCAGGTGGTCCCGTCCGTACGCGCCCAGGCGGCGGCGAAGCTCCGTCGTGGCCGCAGCCACCGCCCGGGCGCGTTGCTGATCGGACTCGTATCCGGCCACGGCTCGGGCCGCGTCGTAGCCGGCTCCGGTGACCACCGATGTGGCGTAGAGGTCGAACACCAACTGGACGGCGAAGAGCAGCAGGAGCAGCGTGACGAGGACGCCCAAGGCCGTCGGGAGAGCCCCGCTGCCGGTTTCGCCGGTCAGCCGCCGATCTGGTTCATCTGGTTGGAGATGTCGGCCTCGGTGTCCTGCCAGAGGGCCTGGAACCCCACCCACATGAGGACGCCGAGCGCGGCGATGATGAGGACGGCGATGGCCATGGAGATCACGCCCTCGCCCCGTTGGTCGCCGAGTCGGCCGGGTTCGATCGGATGACGCAGTCGGATGGCCAGCGCCAGTGGGATGTTCGGTTGCACGATTGCTCCTTTGGATGGTTGGGATCGGGGAGTTCATGCGCCCACCGAGAAGGTCCGGAGGGCGTCGACGAAGGGAATGGCCAGGAGCATCAGGCCGGGAACCAGCGTGGCCACCGTGACCGGCACCCAGACCTGTTCGTTGCGGCGTTCGATCACCTCGAGCAGCTCTCGCTGGGTCTGGAGGCGGATGGATCGGGCCTCATCGCTCATCAGTGGGCCGACGTCGTTCACTTCGCGGTCGAGTGCGCACAACGCGACCACCCGATCGAGCGACTCGATGTCCATCAGGTTCGCCCACTCGTGGAGGGCGTCGGTGACCGACAGGCCCTGCTGCACGCGGCGGGTGACACCGGCGAGGTCATCGCTGATCGCGCCCGAGCCCCGGTGGGTCAGGCGTGACAGGCACCCATTGAGCGAGAACCCCGCCTGCAAGAGCATGGCCAGCTGTTCGCTCACGACGGGCAGCTCGTCGGTGATCCGACGGCGGTGCCGGTCGGCGGCGCTGGAGATGTCCTGTTCGATCAACAGGAAGGCCAGCAGCGGGGCGATGACGGCAAGCAGGGCCGTCACCGCCATGGGGGTCCCGGTCACCAGGGTGAGCGATACGGCGGCGGTGAACGCGGCGGCGCTCCACGCGGTCTGGTGCAGGCGGAAGTCGATGACCGGTCGCGGATCATGGGCTCGGGCCAGCCGGATCGTCAGGGGATCGGTGACGCCGAACCCGCGAGCCATGGCCCCGCCGGCGGTGGTGACGACGGGCCCCAACACCTCGCGGAGGGTCTCCACGGAGAGGGGGCCGGCTGACCGACGCCGGTGGGCGATGACCTGGTAGGGCGCCACCCGGACCAGCAGGCGGGGCCGGCGGATCCATCGGATCTCGCCGAG
>JAOUEE010000361.1 GCA_029858875.1 Acidimicrobiia bacterium | reverse complement strand
CCGCTACGTCGAGTTCGTGGACGCCCTCCCCATGAACGCCAGCAACAAGGTGCTGAAGTTCGAGCTGCGCAAACGAGCAGCCACCGCGCTGGGGCTCGACTGATGACGTCGCGGTGTGCGGCACTGCTCGCCGCCGCCGCCCTCGTCGCCACATCGCGGCCCACACATGGTTCGCGCAGTGCGAGCTGCCGGACTACCCCGACATGGCGACCCACGGCGGCTCGTGGAGCGATCTCGGCACCACACGCCCGTGCCGACATCGAGACCTGACCGGCGACGTCGGGCTCGCCGGCTGGGCGGGCCGGTGGACCCGCGTCGACCTGCTCGCGTGGTTCCTCAGGCGTTGACGTCGATCACCACACGGCCACGGATCCGGCCGGCGAGGATCTCGTCGGCCAGGCGAGGAAGGGCGTCGAGCGGTTCGACGGTGGTCATCCCCGCCAGTTTGTCCGGGTCGAGGTCGGTGCCCAGACGCTCCCAGCAGAGCTGGCGCCGGATGCGGGGCACCGTCACCGAGTTGATGCCGGCCAGGGTGACCCCGCGGAGGATGAAGGGCATCACCGTGGTGGGGAGATCGACCCCCTGGGCCAACCCACATGCAGCCACACAACCGTTGTCGCGGGTGGCGGCCAGGATGTTGGCCAGCGTGGTGCTGCCCACGGCATCGACGGCGCCGGCCCACCTGGCCTTGGCCAACGGCGGGCTCTCGCCGCTCAGCTCGGCCCGGTCGATCACGTCGGCCGCGCCCAGCGACCGCAGGTAGTCGGCCTCGGCCGGCCGGCCGGTGCTGGCCACGACCTCGTAGCCCAGCTGGCCGAGGATGGCGATGGCCGTGCTGCCCACGCCGCCCGACGACCCGGTGACCACGATGGGCCCCCTGTCGGGCGTGATGTCGTGCTCTTCGAGGGCAAGGACGGCCAACATCGAGGTGTACCCGGCCGTGCCGACCGCCATGGCCTGCTGAGTGGAGAAGGTGTCGGGCAGGGCCACCAACCAGTCGCCCGACACCCGGGCCTTCTGGGCGAAACCACCCCAGTGGGACTCGCCCACGCCCCAACCGTTGAGCACCACTCGATCGCCGGCCACGAAGTCGCCATGGCTGCTCTGCGCCACCACGCCGGCGAAGTCGATGCCGGGCACCATGGGAAAGGACCGCACCACGCGGTTGCGGTTCTTGATGGCCAGCCCGTCCTTGTAGTTGACGGTGGAGTACTCGACGTCGACCAGGACATCACCGGCGGGCAGGTCGGCTTCGTCGAGGGTGGCGATCCGGTTGGTGACCACCCCTTCATCGTCTTGTTCGAGCAGCAGGGCGCGAAACATCCACATCCTCCGAGGGATCGTGACCGCTGCTGCGAGTCTGCCTCGCCCGGGCCGACCACGGGGTGACCCCATCTGGGTCGTGTGTCACGCACCCACTCCGCCCGCGGCTGCCCGCTCAGAAGGGGAAGCCGCCCTCGGGCAGATTGTCGGGGTCGGTGGTCTCCAGCACCTCGGCGGCGAACAGCCGGTCGATCTCGGCCGCGTCGAGGCCGAGCAGGTCGCGGCACAACGACACCGTGTGCTCGCCCAACAGCGGTGCCTCGGTGATGATGGGATCGGTCATTCCGGTGGCCCGGAACGCCGGGCCGTCGAGGGCCAGGTGCCCGCTGCCCTGCTGGTCGAGCTCCACCACGTAGCCCCGCGCCAGCAGGTGGGGATCCTCGAGCTGGTCACCGCCGGTGAGCATCACCCCGGCGGGCACCCCGTGGTCCTGGAGCAGGCGCTGCACGTCGTAGCGGTCGCGGGTGGCGGTGAACGCCCCGAGGTGCTCGTCGATGAGATCGGCCCGGGCGTGGCGGCCCGTGGCATCGGCCAAGCTCGGATCGAGGGCCCACTCGGGGCGGCCCAGCGCGTCGACCAATCCGGCCCACTGCTGGTCGGTGGCCACGCAGATGGCGATCCACCGCTCGGCTCCGTCGCAGCGGTACATGCCCCAGGGCGCACCCTGGATGCGCCGGTTGCCGGTCGGCCCGACCGATCCGGGGGCCAGGCTCTCCTGCAGCAGGAGGTCGCCCAGCATCCCGGTGACCGTCTCGATCTGGGCCACCTCGACATGGGCGGTGACGCCGTGGCGCTCCTTGCCCAAGAGCGCAGCCAACGAACCCACCGCGCACAGCCTCCCGGCGAGGTGGTCGGGAAAGATCGAGCCCGACCCGGCCGGGGGGCCGTCCACCTCGTAGTCCCAGAGATGCACCAGACCGCCGGTGGGCTGGGTGTTGGGTCCGTAGCCCTTCCAGGCCGCCCAATCCCCCCGCGACCCCATCAGCTGGCTCGAGACCATCACCACTTCGGGGTTCACCTCGGTGAGATCGGCGAAGCCGAGGCCCATCTCGTCCATGGTGCCGGTGGAGTTGTTCTCGATGACGATGTGGGAATGGGCGGCCATCTGCCTGAGCAGCTCGACGCCTGCCTCCGTCTTGGCGTTGACCCCCAGGCTCTTCTTCGACCGGCTGGACGAGGCGAAGCTGGGCGACATCTCCGACCCGGCGACGGCGCGGATGAAGTCGATGTAGCTCCGACTCTCGATCTTGATGACCTCGGCGCCGTACTCGGCCAGCATGCGACCGGCCTCGACACCCACCCCACCATGCCCGAAGTCCATGGCGCGAAGGCCCTGGAGCGGGAGCCCGGGCTCAGGCTCGCGGTCGGGTGCGGGTCGGGCTGGACCCAGGTCGGCGTAGACCTCGGCGGTGTGCTGCCCGATGGTCGGTACCGGACCACGAGGGCCCTGGCGCTGACCATCGATCTCCCAGAATCCCGAGGGCATGCGACCCTGCACCCCGTCGGCCACCTCGACGTCCATGAAGGTGTCCCGCGACGCGAAGTGCTCGTTGGCCAACACGTCGGCCGGGGTCAGCACCGGTGTGCAGACGATCCCTCGCCGCTGCGCCTCGGCCGACACCTCCTCCATGGTCATCGTGGAGAAGTGCTCCTCGTACAGCGGGTTGAGCACCGCGTCGGCGATCCCGAACCGGGCGACGAACGAGTCGAGCTCGGGGTCCTGGAGGTACTCGGGCTCACCGAGCCAGGCCCGCATGGCCTGCCACTGACGGGGGCTCAGGATCACCAGTCGGACATAGCCGCCCTGACAGCCGAAGATGGCATACACCGGTCCCGAACCCTGTCGGATCTCGTTGGGCACCATGCCCAGGCCGATCTGCACGGCCGCGTTGGGCATCGACCAATCCGACAGCTGGGCCACGGCTTCGGTCACCGAGAAGTCGAGCACCTGACCGGCGTGGGTGGATCGGGCCTGCCACAGCGCGCACAACACGGCGAAGGCGGCGGTGACCGAGGCCGCGTCGTAGGCGATGGTGCCAGGCATGAGCAGCGGCTCGCGCTCGGGCACCCCCGCCTTGAACACCATGCCGGCGAGGGCATGGATGGTGGAGTCGGTGGCCACGTAGCCGGCATAGGGCCCGGTGGCGCCGAAGTCGGTCATACCCAGCACCACCAGGTGGGGGTGGCGATCGGCGATCGACCGGGGATCCAACCCCTGGTCGAGGCGGGCCCCGGGCGGGGCCGAATCGATGAGCACATCGGCGGTGGCCAGCAGATCGTGCAGGCGCGACCGATCGTCGTCGACGTCGAGGTCGAGCACCACGCTGCGCTTGCCCGCGTTGCGGAAGGCGAACCACAGGCTGGCCCCGCCGTGGGCGGGAAGGGCCATTCGGCTCGACGCGCCACCCGGCGGCTCCACCCGGATCACGTCGGCACCCAGGTCGGCCAACAAGCGGCCGCACAAC